>LLZO01000199.1 GCA_001567545.1 Candidatus Tepidiaquacellales bacterium OLB5 | reverse complement strand
TCCAACGGAGTCCTTCGGACTTCGGAGAGAGCGTATTACCGGGTTATAAAAAACCCCGCTTGATAGCGGGGTTTAAATTCCATTTTGCTGGTGTTGCTTGTCCCTTTGGGATCACCAACAATAAATATTTATTTTACAAGTATCATTTTCTTTGTGCTTACAAAGCTTCCTGATGTGAGTTTATAGAAATAAATACCACTTGCCAGGTCCTGTGCATTAAAATCAAATTTATAAGTACCTGCTTTTAAATCACTGTTAACAAGTACTCCAGCTGATTTACCTGTCATATTGTACACTTCAAGCTTAACGTTTTCATCATTCGGCAATGCAAAGCTGATAGTTGTGTTCGGGTTAAAAGGATTGGGATAATTCTGTTTAAGCTCAAAAGCAGCGGGAACTTCGTTCGTATTTCCGCTGATACCAACAGGATCCAGTGTAACTGCAGCAACATAAGCCTGCATAGTACCGGTTTTATCATCATACCAGAACGGGAATACCCTGTTGTTGCCTGAAGAAATCCCGATGTAGTCACCTCCATAAGTACCTAAACCTGCTTCACCCTTAACTTTCCATGCGTGGTCACTTACTTTTATATCTATCCATGTTGTTCCTCCATCCGTTGAGCGCGACATGTATGTTTCTGCTGAATCACCAACAGAGGGATAATTCCTGTTATCATAATAACAAACATTTACTCCGCCGTTCTCATCAACTCTTATTGCAGGGAAGAACTGAACTTTTCCGTTGTTTAACGGGTCCTGGTTAACCCTAATACCAGGGGACCATGTTGTACCCTGATCTGTTGATCTGTGCAATATTACATCAGCATCTGTTCCGGCAGGCGCTAGATTTTTTTCGCTTGTTACAACATAAATCCAGCCGTCACGCGGTCCGCCGCTTCTATCAACGGCAATTCTCGGGAAACCATTAACTCTGAATGTCCAGCCGTTAAATGAGGAAGCCCTGATACCATTCATATCATAAGCATTTTCGGTTACTACCCAAGATGTACCACCTGTAGTTGACTTTGCAAAACCGAGGTAATCTTCTGTATATGGTGAAGATGATGTAGGAGCAGCCCAAGCCAAATAAACCTGTCCTGTTGGTCCGATTGCAATATCAACACCCTGGGAATAATGGCCGCCGGGGGGAGTATTAACCTGCATAACACCAGTCCAGGAAACACCGCTGTTTGTTGTATATCCGCAATAAATAGGCGGCTGGCCAACTGCAAAGTAGCTCCATACGCAATAGCTTCTGCCGTAATACGGACTTGTCGGCGCATCATCAGAAGCAGCAAAATTTTTATCAACGCTGCCGGATTGAATAGTTATTCTGCCGGACCAGCTTGCACCCATATTAGTTGAATATGCTGCAACCATTCCCGGGCTGTCCAAAGTAGAGAAAATTATAACACCATTTTTATCTATTGCCGGACCCGGATCACTTGATGACTGTGTAAAAGGAGGCAGGAGGTTATTTCCGGACCATGTTGAACCGCCGTCAGTTGTCCAGTATCCGCCCTGACCAAAAACACCACCAACGGTTGTGTTGGCTCCTCCGAACATAATGTTCTGATTTGAAGGGTGGCGAACCAGGATAATTTCATCCTGCTGCGCATTTGATGTTGGCAATACCCTGATGCTTGGGCCTACGGTTATTACAATATTATCATATGTGTAGAACTGAGTCGTCCTGTTATTGTTCTGCCATGCATAATTTTCAGAAGGCAGCTTAACATAATTTCCCATAACAGGTTTTCTTGTTGCTGACCATTTTTCCTGTGAATAAACCCCGGAAAAAGTAAAAATGATTAAGAACAGTACTGCTAAGTATTTCATTTGGTTATAGTATTAATTAGAAAATTAAACACTAAGTTACTGATTATTTTTACTCTTATCAATAAATGTTACAGTGTAAATTAATAACGTATTGCAGGTAATTGGATTTTACCTCTTTGTTGGTGTTGCTTGACTGGTTTTTAAGTTCACCAACAAAATATATTATAGTTTGTTGTTGGTCATAAGACCAACAACGTGGGAATCTGTCAGGTCTAAGGACCTGACAGGAGCGGTAAATTTTTTATTGCTGGTCAACTGCAAAGCAGTCAGGTAAGACCAGCAACGGTGGGAAAATATTTATTTTGAAATGTAACAACAAAGTAAATTTATTTGTTATATTTAACAGAACAGAAATTTTTGATCATTAACATTAGAGGAGGTTAATAATGTTTGTTTTTAAATTCTACAAACCTTCAGATAAAACCAAATTAACGGGATATCCAAACTACCCTGCAGATGAAGATATTTACAATAAAAATGTAGAAACCGATATTGATCCGGAAAAGTTAGCTGAAAAACCTTTAAAGTCAGAAACAGGAGCAGAAGATGAGCTGAAAAAGATATCCACCAGGCATTTAACGGATCTGAATGATGATTCATCCAAGGGACTTGATGTACCGGGCTCTGAACAGGATGATATAAAAGAAAAATCCGGAAACGAAGATGAGGAAAATAATTACTACAGTCCCGGGAGTGATAATAATGAAGAAATGATAAAGGAAGAATAAACAGAAACGTAAAATTTTCAGATTTACTGCAAAGCCCGGTTAACAGACCGGGCTTTGCAGTTAAAATATATTATGTATAAGGAAAAATTATTTAGTTAATACCATTTTCCTGGTTTCAGCAAAATCATTTGCAGTAATCCGGTAAAAATACACACCACTGCTTAATCTATCTGCACTATAGTTTACGATATATACACCTGCGTTTTTAAATTCATTATTTGCTATAACATCAACTTCCCGTCCAACAACGTCAAATATCTTTATAGTTACCGATGCACTTTTAGGCAGTGAAAATGTAAAGTTAGTAGCGGGGTTAAACGGGTTGGGATAGTTCTGCGACAGGCTGTAATAGCCCGGAATCTCTGATGATATCGGTAATATACCAACAGTACTTAATGAAGAGGCTATTCCACCGTTATTCCGTACAGCCCACATTCTGCTGCCTGAAGCAGCTTTTTGAATATGGGTGAAACTTCCGGCCGGTGCTGTATAATCTGTTGTAAATGTAACTCCGTTATCGGTAGTTCTGTAAATAGTATTAGCCTGTCTTGTAACCCACCAGTTAACAGTACTTCCTGTTATACCGGTAAAATTGCCTGTACCGGGTGATGTAACTGCTGACCAGTTTAATCCGCTGTTGTTTGTTGCCATTAACTGCGCACCGCCCAGCATGCCGCTGGTTGATGTATTAAACCATAATGCATATGAATTTGTCTGTGTGGTTGACTGAACCTGCCAAGTTCCTGTAATCCCGCCCAGCGGCGAATAATAAACACGGCTGTTATTTGTACCAAACCAAACATTTGTGCCTGTAACAAACAAAGAATTGTTCCATCCGGCTTCACCGCCTGCCTGGGCTAGAAACATGCCTGTTGAATCCCAGTTAACTCCGCCGTTTGTAGTACGCCATAAAGACCATCTTGCTCCAACCGGGTCACCATACATTAATCCGGTAACAGGTGAGGTCATCCATATTGCATTTATGAAACCACCGGTCTGTGAAAAAACCTGTACCCATGTTAATCCGCCGTTTGTCGAACGGAATACAAATGAAGTAGTAGATGAACCGGTAACAAGTGCAGTGGTGGAATCAATTGCGAAAATATTATACAGGTCAAGTGACGGGGGAATTCCTGTACCTGTTGCATTTATCCAGTTAACACCTCCGTTATTTGTGCGAAGCACTCTCCCTGCATTTCCGCATACCCATGCAATATTATCGGTAACTCCGGATGCTGAATTGAGTGAGGTTGTTAACCCGGAAGCTTGTTCCTGCCATTGAGCGCGGGAAATAAATGAAGTGAGAAGAAAAAAAATAATGATGGTTGAACAATTAATAAATTTATTCATTTTTTACTCTCCTGATTTTTTTTATAAATATTATATTAAACTAAGGCACAATTATTATGCCAATGTTAAATTATTGATTTACATAAACCGGAGAATTATGAATACCGTAAATTAATGACAATTTTGTCATTAATATTATTTAAAAATAATTTAAATGTTAGAAATTTGCCGGAATGAAAATTACCGGCATTGATTGCAGGTTTTGTATATGGTTGTAATAATCTCTGCCGGAACAGGGGGATCTGGCAGGAGCAGAATTTTAAAAACCGTAAAGCAGGTTAATTTATTTTTTCATCTTTTGGATTTACCTGCGGCTGGAATCCAAAGCCGCCCTGCGGCGGCGCGCCGATAAGCTGAATCTCACCGAACTGGTTTTCGAACTTATCTATATTATCCTTCAGCGCTCCAAGCAGCATTTTTGCATGCTGGGGAGTCATGATAATTCTTGCGCTTATTTTTGACTTCGGTATTCCCGGCAGTACGCGGGTAAAATCAAGTATAAATTCAGCAGGGGAGTGTGAAATAATTGCCAGGTTTGAATATATTCCTTCGGCTTCTTTTTCTCCGATTTCAATATTTATCTGCTGCGGCTGTATATTCTCTTCGTTTGACATGTTAGTAGAATTATATTAAAAAAAGCCCGTAAATGGGCTTTTTTTGGCTCCGAAGGCAGGACTTGAACCTGCGACCCTCTGATTAACAGTCAGA
>LLZO01000198.1 GCA_001567545.1 Candidatus Tepidiaquacellales bacterium OLB5 | reverse complement strand
AAGGCAATGAAATTACATAAAAATTAATCAGCAGTTTTGCCGGATTTATTTAATATAAATTAAAAAGCAAGCCTGGTGGCTGCTTTTGCAGCGCTACGGAGATTCGCTCCGAAGGAGTACCCTTCGGGAAACCCTGTATTTCCGCCTTGAAAATTAGTAGCGCATACGGGGATCGCTCCGAAGGAGTCCCTTCGGGAAACCCTGTATTTCCGCCTTGAAAATTAGTAGCGCATACGGGGATCGAACCCGTACTTTCCGCCTTGAGAGGGCGGCGTGTTAACCAATTACACCAATGCGCCATAACAATGAAGAATTATCAATGAACAATTAACAATAAAAAACTTATTAGCCGCCCGTGGGCGAGCGTGCGACCCCCGATTTATCGGGGGTAGTCCCGCTTTGGCGGGATTAACCAAAAAACATTTATTAACCGAAGCTTTAGCGCAGGTTGACCAATCCCGCTTTCAGCGGGACATCGAAAATTACTCTGTAATTTTCTCGTGCGCCAGAATAATGAACAATTAATAAAGAACAATTAACAATATAAAATGATCAATGAGCAGTAAAAAGCAAAGCAGCCGCCCGTAAAGCCCTGTATTAACAGATGGGCGGGAATGTTGTAACTCTCAAATATAAATAATAACACAATAAACTTACAGGAATAAAATATTCAAACAAATTCCTCTGTTTATACCCTTATCCTTGCATCCAGTATGCTGCACTTTTCTTTTTCATCAAAGAAAACAAAAGGATTCAGGTCAATTTCCATAAATTCCGGGAAATCCCTGCTGAGCTGTGAAAGCCTTAAAATTGCTTCAGCTATATAGTCTAAATTTACAGCTTTTTTACCCCTGACTCCTTTCAGCATTTCATAACTTTTAATTGACCGTATCATAGAAGCTGCTTCTACATCATTTACAGGAACAAGCTTGAAATTCACATCTTTAAATACCTCAACAAATATTCCGCCCAGCCCGAACATGACCAGATGGCCGGCTTTATTATCACTTGTTATCCCCAGGATTGTTTCAACCCCGCCCTGCACATAAGGCTGAATCATGAATTTTTCAAGCAGGTGTTCAGCTTTGTGAAATTTCAGCTTTTCAGTTATTTTTTCAGCAGCCCTGATAAGTTCATCTGTGTTGTGAATATCAACTTCAACACCTCCCATATCAGATTTATGGACAAGTTTTTTCCCCACGGCTTTTAGAACAACAGGGTATTTTATCTTGTCTGATATCTGTATAAGGTCAAAAGTATTGTGTGTAAAAACTGAATTTATTATCGGCAGCCCGTAAGCTTTAAGTACAGTTGAAACATCTTCTGAATTTAAATAGGTACCTTTTTTAGCGCTGTATTTCTGAATTATCTTTCTTACGGTTTTTCTGTCTGCATCAAATTCCCTGTAAATACCTTCAGGTCTTTCCTTCCATTTTTTATAATTATACATTCTGGAAATTGCCCTTGCTGCATATTCAGGGAAACGGTAAACAGGGGGATGTACAGGCATTACTTCTTTAAGCCGGGGAATTACATCATCCTGCGACATCATTACAAGCATTACTGTTTTTTTTGTATCTTTAACAGCTCTGCAGATTGATTTTGCAATTTCCAGTGTATCCAGCATAAGAGGCGGACCAACTATTACTATCAATGAATCAATATTTTCATCTTCAAGCATTATTTTTGCCGCTGAAGAATAAACATCTGCATTTGCCGGTGGCAGTACATCAACCGGGTTATGCAATGAACCTTCCGGCGGAGTAATCTTTTTCAGCTTATTTTTTGTTTTTGCAGTAAGCTCAGGTACAGATAAGCCCCAGTTTGCGCACTCATCAACTGCAAGTATTGCCGGACCTCCTGCATTAGTCAGGATGCCGATCCTGTTGCCTTCCGGCAGGTTCGCCATATCAAATGCTTTTGCAATATCAAACATTTCATCTGTTGTATTTACGCGTATCACACCGCTTTGCTCAATAAAAGCATCAACAACAGCATCGCTTGATGCCAGGGCACCTGTGTGAGATGAAGCCGCTTTCATTCCTGCTTTTGTCCTGGCTGATTTTATTGCAATAATAGGCTTTGTTTTGGTGATTTCCCTCGTCAGCTCCATAAAGTGCCTGGGGTTGCCGAATGATTCAAGATAAAGTGTAATAACTTTAATATCATCATTATGCCACCAGTATTCAAGAACAGTATTTCCGGAAACATCAGCCTTGTTCCCAATACTTATAAATTGCGCCAGCCCTATATCGTTTTGCTGTACTGTCCGCAGCACTGCTGCTCCCAATGCTCCGCTTTGGGATATAAAACCAATCCCGCCGCCTAACGGAGTGCCCTGAACAAATGTACAGTTCATTTTAACTTCAGGGTGAGTATTGATTATACCCATACAGTTAGGACCTATAAGTCTCATCTTGTATTTGCGTATCTTTTTTAACAGCGCTGCTTCACGTTCAGCGCCTTCTTCGCCTGTTTCTTTAAATCCAGCGGTTATAACTACAATAGACTGAATATTCTTTTTATTGCATTCATCAACAGTATCAAGCACCATTTCTTTTGGCACCATTAATACTGCAAGATCAACATTATTTTTTATCGTAGTAATTGAAGGATACGCAGGGATGCTGTAAACCGAAGCAGCTTTTGGATTAACCGGATAAATACTTCCTTTATACCCGTATAATACCAGGTTATGAATAAGCTGATAGCTGAGGCTTCCGGGTTTGGATGAAGCCCCGATAACAGCAATAGAGCCGGGATAGAAGGCTCTTTCAAGAGGGGATAACATAAAATTTCCTTTAGAGTATATTACTAAAATATTAATTCTGCTTCATAGCCTGCGCCAATAACAGCGTTCAAAACTGACTGTTCATCGGTCAGCTTGTCATCTATAATAACAGTTATTATTTTAGTTTCCAGATTTATATCAAGCGATTTGATTCCCTTAAGCTGGTTAATTGATTTTGTAATGCTGCGTTTACATGCATCACAGCTCATTTCTGTGCATTTTATCTTTACAACTTTTTGAGTTGTTTCTGTTTCAGTGAGTGTCATTTTTTTAGTATTATGGTTTGATAATGTAATGTTAATTGCAGTTAAGGCAAGTATAATTATTAATAATTTTATTATTTTCATTTTATTGACCAATGTAATATGTAAAATTTATATTAAAAGCGGTTGAACCCTGTGCATTTACTCCAAAATTGTTTTCAGGAAGCCCCAGCTTTACCGATGATGTGATCCTGAACGGCACTATTGGGTAATATGTATATGCTATAGTAAAATTTGTGCTTCTTTCACCGGAGTTTTCGATCGATTCACCGTTAAGTATATATTTTCCCTGGAAAAAACCTGCTGCTGTAAGTGAAACCGAGTGCCAGCTGCTGAAAATATAATTTGCTGTTAATGCATAATTAAATTTTTCACCTGCCTGTTTTCTGTAATCATATGTAATAGGTTTGCCGTAATACTTTGAGTATTTTTTTTCGAAGCTGTGCTGCCAGTTTGCATCTGCAAGTATCTGGAAGCGGTTCCTGACAATTGTTTTTGTGAGTGATATTCCAAGTGTTGTTGAATAAAACCCCTTTCCTGTTATATCAACATCATTTTCAGCGGTTTCTTCAGATTTACCGGTTGGCAATGTAAATCCAAATGTCAATGCTAGGTAGGGCAGTTTTTTATCAAGCAGCAGCTTTTTACCGGATTTTTTCGGCTGGAACTCATGGAATATTTCAAACCTGCCGCCTAAAGTAATATCTCCTATCCCTGAACCTTTTTCTTTTAAATCGGGTATATTACTGCTGTTGAGTACATACGGTAAAGATACGGCAAACTGTAATTTCGGGTTCAGCCTGTAAGCTGAATTAAATATCACCCTTATCTGGCTTTGTGAGTAATTATTTTTAACCCATTTACCGTTCTTATCCCAGATCCCGGTATACTGGTCACGTGCAAAACCTATATTAAATAATGCCAGCCCGTCCAGTGAAAGCACAGCAAGGTCTCCTGTGCCGCCTCCGCAGCTGTTGCAGGGATATAATTCAGTTATTGTAAAGATCTGAATGATTAAAATTAAAATAATTTTTTTCATATCAGTTTACCTCCATAATAAATTTTGGAGCTGGGGTATTTGTAATAAATGTACCGTTAACTTTTATAGAATCATATAAAAACCACTCACCCGCCATATTAAAATTAACTGTTCCCCTGTATTTGGCTGGTGAGATCCATGCCGGGTCAACATTATTGCTTGAACCGTGACCCATTGATTCCATCCAGGGACGAATCATCATTTCTGCATCATTAATTTCAGTATAAGTACTCATATCAATGGTTGAATGAAGCATCATATCAAGGGTATTTAAACCTACTCTTGGGGCAGATGGCTCAATCAGGGTCAGCATAAATGTTTTCTGCAGATTTGAATTATCCCAGCCGATAATTTTGGTTTTGGATGAATAATGCAGAACAAAATTTACGGAATCAGCATAAACCTGGTCATTGCAGTTAAAATCTGCTGCCCAGAATGCTGCAGTATCATACATTATAAAACTGCATAACCTGTAAATAAATTTTTATCCGCATCAAAATTATATTTATCCGGAACAGGTATTGAGTGGCTTGGACCGCCTATGCCATGATACATTGTCGGTATCCATTTTACAAAACCCTGGTTCTGTTCTGTATTATTTATAAATACCTTAAAACCAAGTTCATTGTATCCGTAAATAAAATTTACAGATGACTTGCTGTAAACTTCAAATTTATTTACTCCGCTTTCAGCAGTAAA
>LLZO01000197.1 GCA_001567545.1 Candidatus Tepidiaquacellales bacterium OLB5 | reverse complement strand
CCGTCTGTATCTCCCCTTTTCAGGGGGAGATGATACTAAGCAGAGACAAAGCATGTGTTGTCATGACCTTCAGGTCGTGGTTACGAACATGAAATAACCGGGCTTTTGTACAATTCAGGATTTCATTATATAGTAATATTTACGGAATTCACAAAACATTTTTCTTTCAAAACGGGGATTGAGTTTCCAGAGAACATATCCAATGCTATTTCTAGATCTTCAGAAAATCCTTTTTCAATTAATTCTTTACCGGAATAACTATTAATAATAACATCCTTCAATTCTGATTCAAAAGCTTCAAAATATTTTTTTGCGGCAAATGATTCAGCAGAGAGTTCTCCATTTAATACAGATATCAAAGCTCCTACTCCCAAATAATCTTCTATAGCAAATCTGATTGAACCGTTTTGCCATTTCTCTCCTGCGGGAATTACTGCAATATTTCCGTTAATTGAATTTACATAATCTGCGACTATTTTATAATTCCTTAAACAGGCTGTTATGGTAATATTTGAATAAGTGTTAAGAGATAATTCTGCCCCATTAGGTGAGGGTAATATGATTTTTGTGCCTTCTTTTATGTTCATTAATGATTGCGGAGATAAAGATAATTCTTCTTTGCTCCGTTTAAATGAAGCTAATACAGCATTATTATCTTTAGCATATTCAATAGCAGATTCATCTTTATATTTATAAGGATATACTAATGCATTACGGCTCAAAGCAACGTCAACACATGTAGAAAATGAAAGCACATCAATTATTATAGTTATCTCTGAACCGGGAGAATATTTCCTGACACCTTCTACTCCCCATTCACAATTTATCATAAAATTTAAATATTATCTTAAATCTTTTTAATATTCAGTGTTCTTTTTGCGGGATCGATCACTTTATCTGTGCTTTTAAGACGTGTAAATACTTTTTTAACAGCTTCGATATTATCTTTATTTACAAGCACCAGTATCGTATCGCCTTCTTCAAGAACAGAGCCGCCGCTTGGCACTATATAATCGTTATCCCTGTAAATTACAGTAATAAGGCTTTCAGGCGGAAGGTTCAGCTCTGCCAGCGACCTGCCAGCAACTGCAGAATTTGGCGGTATGATAAGATCCAGCAATTCGTTATTAGTTTTAACACTGTCTGTCATTTCAATCGGCAGCTTTGAATAGATCTCAGATTTCCCTTTTACCTTTAATAATTTAGCTGCAAGCGGAATTGACCATCCCTGTACCAGCGCTGATGTTATTGTGATAAAAAATATCAGGTTAAAAATATAGGGTCCTATTTCTAGTCCTGCAGCAAGCGGAAATGTTGCAAGAATAACAGGTACTGCCCCCCTTAATCCTACCCACGATATGAAAAGTTTTTCGTTTATGCTGAATTTATGAAAAATCAGGGCAATAAACACGCTTAAAGGTCTTGCAAAGAATATCAGCACAGCAGAAAGAAGCAGCCCGATTCCTATTACATTATATAGCTGAGACGGGAACACAAGCAAACCAAGAGTTAAGAACATTACTATCTGCCCAAGCAGGGCTAGACCATCAAAAAAACGGATGATTGATTTTTTCTGAATAAATTCTGAATTCCCCACAACCAAAGCAGCAATATATACTGCAATTATTCCGCTTGAGCCAATTGCAGCCGCTGATGCATAAATAAATACTGCCGATGCAATTGAATAAACAGGGTAAAGGCTTGGATATGAAAATTTGAATTTATTAAATGATGCAGCAAGAATCTTACCGCCTCCATAGCCAATAAGAGACCCGAGGACTATCTGGAGAAAAAGAAATGAAATTATTCCGAAAAATGTTACATCACCCTGTTTGATTAACTGAATAAGCATTACAGTAAGTAAAATTGCAGCAGGGTCATTACTACCTGACTCAAGCTCAAGCAATGGTTTAAGTTTCCCTTTAAGGAAAGTGCCTTTTGCCCTGAGAACTGAAAAAACTGCTGCGGCATCTGTTGATGAAATTATTGCGCCAATTAAAAGGCTTTCAGTCAGATTAAGCCCTATTATGTAATGAATAAATAATCCCATCAGCACTGCTGTTAAAAATACACCAAGAGTTGAAAGTATTGCTGCAGGATATAAAACCGGTTTAACATCTTTCCATTTTGTTTCGAGTCCGCCTGAAAACAATATAAATATCAGCGCAATTATGCCTACATATTGCGCAATATAAACATTATCAAAATGTATCTTTCCGGGACCGTCAGAACCTGCGAGCATTCCAACCACAAGGAACAAAATTAGCGCAGGAAGTCCAAGATTTTCAGATATTTTGGTTAATGATATGCTTATCAGTATAAGAACTGAAAGCACAAGTAATATATATTCAAACGGAAGCATATAGAGAATTTAACTTTAAGTGAGGAAAGAATAAATGCAAATAAGGTTAAAATAGTTTGTGATGATATATCGATGACGGTCAGGTCTGTCCAAAGGACTCCTTCGGAGAGAACCTGACGGAAGCGGATAAATAGGATGGAATAATAAAATGTATTGGTTAGTAGAAGCCGGGAGCAGGGATTGCTGCAGGACAAATGTTAATGCAGCCATTAAAGATTGACAACAGCCGGGAAACCAGGGACTATTTCTCATTGACCCCCTCTGTATCTCCTCCCCCTTTCAGGGGGTGATGTTATAATGCAGAGACGAAGCGGTGAATTGTATCGAGCATGTATAGTCTTTCGGACAGACCTGACATATATAACCGTCAGGTTTATCCGTAAGTCTCCCCGGGAAAGAACAGGACGGGATCTGAAGAGTTACTATTTTAATATTTCCACACCGCAAAGAATGCCATGACCGCAGCCTACACCTTCAGTATAAGACATTTCTATATTCCTTAATATAACCGCAATCTGGGGACCAATTACACTTGCCCAGAAATCAACTACGGGAAAGCGGTCAACATTTCGGTAGAGCCAGGTTATAAATTTTAATTCATCGCTCATCAGATCAATATTGGTATTTTCAATAAAATCCTGAACTTTCTTATCTTCACTGTTCATCAGCGCTTCAAGCAGGTAAATGATCTTATTCCATTTTTTCTGATAATCCGTAATTCTTTCCCAGGCTGGCGGGTTAAGGTTTTTAAATTTTTCCAGATGTTTCAAATCCAGAATCAAATGTTCAACTTCGCCGCGGTAACCATGATCAAGCAGTCTGCTTACCTGGTAACGGATAGGCATTGGTTTTGTGCTCATTAAACCAGTATCTATATGACGGCTGATAAAAATGCTTCTATCAAGCATAAAGCTAAAATTAAGTTCGGCCCCTGCTGATGATGCGGCTTTATTCAGTAATGTTCTTAAATCATTTATATCCCAATAACATAAATTGAACCATTCAACATTTTCTTCTTTTCGTTTATCACCGGGTACCAGATAGGCCATTGTGTAGGGAAGCATAGTCTTTTTTTCACCCCAGTATTTTGGCCATGCAGGTGAATATTTTCCATGTATATCAAAAAACAAAACCGACCCAGATTTACTGTGCCTGAAAATCTGACCCAGCAATTTTTCGAGAGATTGGGGATGTAAATGTGAAAGTGAGCCGTAAGTTGAAAAATACAGATCATAAGGTTTTTCTCTTAATACCTGCGGCATCAATCCATCTTCAAGGTTACCTTGATCAAATGAAACATTTCCGTATTCCCTGTAATTTGATCTGCCCTGAGCTATCATAGATGGACTTATATCGATACCTTTGTACATTTCAATATCAGACTGCTTTAATATAAAATCACTTTTAACATTTTTCGCAGGGTTCGAAGGAGGGATGTGTGTTAACAGCTCCAGCCCTTCTCCGCTTCCTGCTCCAAGATCAAGTATCCTTAATTTTCTGTTTTCAGAAATTTTACTTTCAATAATGGGTCTTACAGCAAGCTTAATAAAAATATCTTCCCAGAATTTTCTTACATTATCTTTTTTTCCGGTCAAACCGGCATCTTCTCTGCCATAAAATCCCATTGATACTGCTGTTTCGTAAAATTCAGTTCTGTTTGGTCTCCATTCAGGCATACTACCTCCTTTAATCTGAATATTTAAAAAAATTTATTTATGTGTTTAAGAGTTATGTATTGAAATTTTTTGCAGGCTATATAAATTATAATAAAAATTTATACTTACAAGTTCCTGAAATATATTTTTTAGAGTTATTGTTACGGAAAAACAGAAAAAATTTTTTTGAATATTTTTATTAGAAGTAACCTTTTTAAGAAATATTAAATCAGGGATTCTGCGGAGACGGAAAATAATTTTCATTGAACAATCGGGACATCTTCCTGTATTTCGAACAGTAAGCCATGAAAGTCCATGTTTTTGGGGCGATAAAATCCCAGCCTTGAAAGGCGGGGCTAGTCAAAAACAATATTCTTTATATGTTGTTGGTCATAAGACAAACAATGGGGGCGAAACTTACTAAAAAAGATAAAAAATTTCTATGCTTCTTTGCCGTGGCAATTTTTGTATTTCTTGCCGCTGCCGCAGGGACAAGGGTCGTTTCTGCCTACTTTGGGTCCAACTTTAATCGGAATCTTCTTGGTTTCATTAGGCTGGCCCTGCATATTATCTGACTGCTCAGGTGTCATTTTCATACCCACACCTTCAGCACTCTGCTTAATTGTGGTCATTCTTTGCGGCATACGCTGCCTTTGTACAGGCGCTTCAACTTTTTGCTCCTGTGTTGTGAACTTGAACACAAAATTAATTACATCCTTGCTTATATCTTCAAGCATCTGAACAAACAATCCGAACCCGTCCTTCTTGTATTCAATCAGCGGGTCTTTCTGACCGTATGCGCGGAAATTGATACCTTCTTTAAGGTCATCCATTTCACGTAAGTGTTCTTTCCATTTTTCATCAATAACAGTAAGAACAGCAAAACGTTCAATCTGAGCAATAAGGTCAACTCCGTATTTTTCTTCCTTACGCCTGTAATTTTCATTTACAAGCTTCATTATATAATCTTCTACTCCCTTTTCACCAATTCGCTGGAATTCTTCAGGAGTAATATCCATCAAAACGGTGAATGTCCGCTGAATCTCATCCCTTAGACCTTCGTAGTCGCCTTCGGGGAAATATTTAGCTACGGTTTTTTCCACATACGAAGATGCCATATCGAAAATTTCATCTTTAACCCTTTCACCCATCAAAGCCTGTCTTCTTCTGTCATAAATAACTTCGCGCTGCTGGTTCATAACGTTATCATACTCCAGCAGTCTTTTGCGGATACCAAAGTTATTTTCTTCAACCTTTTTCTGCGCGCGCTCAACAGAGCTTGTTATCATCGAGTGCTCTATAGCTTCGCCTTCTTCAATACCTATCTTTTCCATAACCCTGGAAATTCTTTCGCTGCCAAAAAGCCTCATCAGGTCATCTTCAAGTGAAAGGAAGAATTTTGATGAGCCGGGGTCGCCCTGCCTTCCTGCACGTCCGCGCAGCTGTCTATCTATACGGCGGGCTTCGTGGCGTTCCGTTCCGATAATATGCAGACCGCCGAGGTCAGCAACACCGGGACCCAGCTTAATATCTGTACCTCTTCCGGCCATGTTAGTAGCAATTGTTACTGCGCTCTTTAATCCTGCATTCTGAATGATAGAGGCTTCACGCTGATGCTGTTTGGCATTCAGAACCTCATGCGCAACCTGCTTGCGCTTCAGCATTCTAGAAAGAGTTTCAGATACTTCGACTGATGTTGTACCTACAAGCACCGGCCTGCCGATCTTTTTCATATGTTCAATCTCATTTATCACGGCGTTGTATTTTTTCGCGTTTTGGTCTTATATACAACATCATTCATATCATCACGGATACACTCCCTGTTCGTAGGTATCACAACAACATCAAGCTTGTAAATATCAAGGAACTCGCCCGCTTCAGTTTCAGCGGTACCTGTCATACCGGCAAGCTTTTTGTACAGCCTGAAGTAATTCTGAAGAGTAATAGTAGCAAGCGTCTGAGTATCCTTTTCAACGTGAACGCCTTCCTTGGCTTCTATTGCCTGGTGCAGACCTTCGGAATATCTTCTTCCCGGCAGCACACGCCCTGTGAACTCATCGACAATCATTATCTTATTATCCTGGATAACATATTCAACATCCTTTTCATAAAGTGAATATGCTCTGAGCAGCTGCTGTACTGTATGAATCCTGTCGCTGCGGAGTGAATAAAGCTCTCCGAGGGCATCCTTTTTTGCTACTTTTTCAGCTTCGCTTAACGAATCATCGTTTTCAATGTGAGCAATTTCTGTACCCATATCAGGCAATACAAAGAAATCCTTGTCTTCATTTCCAGATGTTAAGAACTCGCGCCCTTTTTCCGTAAGATCGATTGAGTGCGCTTTTTCATCAATAGCAAAATACAGCGCATCATCAATTTCAGGCATACGTTTTGCATTATCCCGCAGAAACTCAATTTCAGTCTGCTGCATCAGGGTTTTGTTGGTTGGCTCAGAAAAAAGCTTCATAAGCTTTTTATTCTTTGGGAAACCCCTGTGAGCCCTGAGCAATGCAACACCTGCTTCATGAATTTCATCTTTGGAAGCAGCGTCGCCTTTATTTATAATTGTTTCAGCTTCGCCTGTAATTTTTGCTATCAGAGATTTCTGCGCATCAACAAGCCTTTTAACCCTTGGGTTCATTTCATCGAATTTATGCTCGCTGGATTCAACCGCGCCTGAAATAATAAGCGGTGTTCTTGCTTCATCTATCAATACAGAATCAACTTCATCAACAATTGCATAGTTATGCCCGCGCTGCACCATGAATTTTTTATCAACAACCATATTATCGCGCAGGTAATCAAAGCCAAATTCATTATTTGTACCGTAAACAATATCGCAGGCATAAGCTTCGCGGCGTTTATCGTTATCCATATCATTTAATATAACGCCTACCGATAGTCCGTGGAACTTGAATATTTCTCCCATCCACTCGCTGTCGCGTTTTGCAAGGTAATCGTTAACAGTAATAATGTGAACACCTTTGCCGGGCAGCGCATTAAGGAACTGCGGCATAGTGCCTACAAGCGTTTTACCTTCGCCTGTAGCCATTTCAGCAATTTTGCCCTGGTGCAGAACCATACCGCCGATAAGCTGTACATCGAACGGTATCATTTCCCACTGAACGCGCTGGCCAGCAGCAGTCCACTCTTTACCGCACAGCCTGCGGCAAGTATCTTTTACTATTGCAAACGCTTCAGGAAGAATTTCGTTCAGAGTGTCCTCTATTATATCATCTCTTTCATTCTCTGTTTTTTCAAGCTCATCATAGATATCCTTGCGCTCATCATGAGAAATATCATTTGTCAGCTTTGAACGAAGTTCAACAATTTTATCTTCATGTTCTTTTATGTTATTTGCGATGAGCTCTTTAAGTCCTGCAGTTTTTGCGCGCAGTTCATCATCGGTAAGATTTGCAAACCCTGCATAATGGCTGTTTATCTCCTCAACTATCGGGAGCAGTTCTTTTACATCTTTTTCGTGTTTAGACGGGAATATTTTTTTTAGAAAATTGAACATTTTATTATCCTGAGCGCAGCGAAGGATCTCATCCGGAGCGCGATTATTAAAAATTACTTATTAATCTGTTTCTTTTTGAAAAACGATATTTGTCAAATCTACCCAACCGGGATTAAAGCTATTTATTAAGTCTAATTTTTTCTGTCTTATCCAGCCCTTAATCTGCTTTTCTCTTGCTATAGCATCAGATTCAATGTTATGCTCTTCATAATAGACTAATTTATCTGCATAATAACGTTTAGTAAAACCATTGTATAACTTAGTTTGATGCTCCAGCATCCTTCTTCCGATGTTATCAGTTTGACCTGTATAAAGTACTTTATTATGTTTATTGGTTAAAATATATCCGATATACTTAATGTTCATAGTACTATTTATGAGATCCTTCGCTTCGCTCAGGATTCTTTCCATTTAATACTGCATCCCATCGAAGGAACCATTTCGAAATCAATTTCTTTGCCGGCCAGAAGCAGTTCAATAGCCCGCTCAAGGTCTCTGTGTTTAACTGCCGATTCATCTTTCCAGTTATCATCGATCCTGCCCCTGTATCTTAGTACCCGGTCTTTATCATATAAATAAATATCAGGTGTGCATACTGCATCATACATCATTGCGGTATTTTGCGACTCATCATGCAGGTAGGGGAAAACAAAACCCTTTTCTGCAGCCCTTTTTTTCATTTCTTCAAATGAATCCTCAGGGTAAACTGCGGGATCATTTGCATTTATACATACTAAGGCGAATGACGAACCGGAATATTTTTTGGCAATATCATTAATTCTGTCTTCAACTGCCTTTACATACGGGCAGTGATTGCAGGTAAAAATAAGGCAAAATACATCCTTATCTGCAAAATCATTCAGGGAATATACATTCCCGTCAACAGCCGGAAGGCTGAAATTATGCGCTTTTGTTCCGATATGTAATTCTGATGGAGATACAGGCATTTTATTTCAATTATCAATTAACAATGAACAATAAAAACTTATTAAATAAATCTAATACTGTCAACTATCAGCTGTTAAATTCTTAAACTCTTTTTCAAAAGCTGCATGATTTGATTTATCGTAACAAATTGTTCTGATACCGTGTTTTTCCGCTGCATCGCAGTTCTCTTTAAGGTCATCTATAAACAGTGATTCAGACGGTTCAATTTCCAGGTGCTCAATGGTCCGCTGATAAATTATATCATCAGGCTTAAGTGATCTAAGCTCATACGAGAGCGCAAATTTATCAAGCAGGTTAACATAGCTGTACTTTTCTTTAATATACTCAAAATGCAGCGGGCTTGTGTTTGAAAGCAGGAAAAGATCATACCTGCCTTCATCCTTTAATTTCCTTACCAGGCTGCTCATAGTCTTAATTTCACTGAACATATCATTAAACGCTTCGGCATATTCATTCCGTTCCATATTGAGATTTAGTCCGGCGAGGCATTTTGTTATGAATTCTTCAGTCGATATATCGCCTGATTCATACCCAAGCAGGCGGTAATTGCCGCCTTTGAAAAAACTCATATAATTTTCATCACTTACACCGTTAAGCTTAAGCCTGTTTATGAATCTTTCGTATTCAACATTCACCAGAACATTCCCAAGGTCAAAAATTATATTTTTAATCAATACTTATCCCTGTTAACCTTTTCAAGCTTAAGCATAATTTCCTTCATTTTTATTCCCCCGCCAAATCCGCCTATACTGCCATCCTTGGCAATTACGCGGTGGCATGGAATTACAACCGGCACCGGGTTAACGGCACATCCTGAAGCTGCTGCCCTTACAGCTTTGCTGCTGCCTGAGCGTTTTGCCAGCTCGCTGTATGAAATTGTTTCGCCGTATCCGGTTTCAGCCAGCGCCTGCCATACCCTGTTTCTGAATCCAGTGCCTTTTAAATAAACTTTCAGCTCAAAATTCCGGCGTTTGCCAGCAAAATATTCCCTGATCTGACGAACTTCTTCAGTTAATTCTTTATCTTTCCTTACAGGTTTTTCATTTAAATAATTTTTAACAGCCTTCAGGAAACCTCTATCAGAGCCCGAAAGGTGAATATAACAAAGACCAAATTCATTTTTGGCAGCAATAAGTGAATGTTTTAGCTGCGGAATGTAGAATTTTGAGTAAAATATCATTATTAATTGATAAAACTTACAAATTTACTAAAAATTTAGATAAGTTTTAGACATAAAAAAACCACCCCCGTTTACCGAAGGTGGTTTTTAAAGAAACCCTTTTATATTATTTAGTCAAAATCATTTTTTTGGTTTCCCTGAAATCACCTGCGGTTAAAGTATAAAAATAAATCCCGCTGGAATATTTTTCCGCATTGAATTTAACCATATACTCGCCTGCCCTGACCTGTTCGCTAACTAAAATTTCCTGTGCCCTGCCGAGTATATCATAAACCGTAAGCTGAACAAAAGCAGATTTCGGAATATCGAACCTGATAGTTGTAGAGGGGTTGAACGGGTTCGGATAGTTCTGCATCAGGCTGTAGTTTTGGGGAATTGTTGTAGATATCGGTTCAATTGCATTAAACATTGAATATCTTAAAGTATAGAATGCAATTCCAGTACCTGAGAAATTTGCTGAGCCCGTAACAAAAATTTTGCTGGAATCCTGTAAAGCAATACCTGATGCATAATCATTACCGCTGGCTGAGCCGTTTTCGCGTTTTTCCCAGTTAAAAACACCGGTATTCTTATATGAAATTGTCAGGTAATCATAACCTGTACCTGAACCAACGCTTGAACCTGTTACATATATATTTCCTGCTGCATTATCAATAGCTATTGAATAAGGAAAATCGCTTCCGGAATTTGTAGTTCTTTGCACCCACTGCTGCGCAAGTGAAGAATTATATTTTATTGTTGCGTAATCAAATCCGGAACCGGTACCTGCGCTGTAACCTGTTACATAAACATTGTTGGCATTATCAATTGCCATAGTTGTTAAAACATCTGTACTGCCTAATGGTCCGTTGTATGAAGCTGCAGCAGAACTGTCGCCCGTTGAAGCATTGTAGCGGATTGTCATAAAATCCTGCACACCTCCAACTCTGAAACTGTAGCCGGCAACATACACATTTGCTGCGGAGTTATCAAGCACCAAAGCTACTGCATTATCTTCACCGTTTAAAGTTCCGTTGTATTTTTTAGCCCAGGCAATAGTTCCGTTTGAATTGATTTTTAAAGTAAGAAAATCTTCAACGCCCGCTGAGCCTGATTTACCTGTAACATAAACATTGCCTGAACCGTCAACTTTAACAGCCTGCGCCTGATCAAAAGTAGAAGAAAAAGCACCTGTGTAAACGCTTGGCCATCCTGCTACTACATTTCCGGATGCATCATATTTAATGGTAGTAAATTTTTGCGCACCACCAACATCGCTTCTGCCGGAAACATATACATTTCCGGAGCCATCTACGGCAATTGCAAAACCATAGTCTCCGCCGTTGCCTGTTCCGTTATATGTTTTTACCCATAAACGGCTTCCTGTAGCAGCATCGTATTTAATAGTTACGATATCCCTGCTTGGTGTAAAGCTCCAGCCGGTGATATATACAGCATTATTATCACTGGTTATAGCGCTTACTTTATCTTCCATGGTACCGGGTGTTCCGTTAAACCTGTTAACCCAAAGTGTATCACCTGTTTCAGGGTTATATCTAATAGTTACAATATCCGAAGATGTACCTGAACCCAGGCTCCATCCGGTAATAAAAACATTTCCGGCAGCATTAATGCTAACTCCAACTGATGAATCCTGCTGGTTTGCCGGTCCATTATAAAGCTTAGACCAAACTGTTGTAGGCTGTGTAAATGTAAGTGAACCAGAAAAATAAAAGCCTGTAATTAAAACAAGCAATAAAAACAAATAAGCCTTTTTCATATAGTTAGATTTAAAATTTTTAAACTTTATTTTTACAAATTACTCTTTACACGGTATCAATTCAATACCGTAATACAGTGAATAATATGTTAATTTTAAGCAAAATTAAAAAAATTTCAAAACATTATTTTAATATATATAATTAAATTTTTATTAACAATCATATATTCTGAAATGAATTATTAGTATTTGTGTGATACTAAAGAAATATTGAATTAGCCTTTATAATAGATAAACAAAAAAGCCGGGTAAAAGATTACCCGGCTAAAATGCAATTCATACTTATTATTTAACCAGTATCATTTTCTTTGTATCCCTGAAATTATCTGCAATCAATGTGTAGAAATACACTCCGCTGGATAATTTAGAGGCATTATATCTGTAGTTATAGTAACCAGCTGATATATTTCCAAGCACAATATTATCTACTTCTGCCCCCATAATATTATGAATCTTCAATAAAGCATATGTCTGATTCGGAACTGCAAACTTTATACTTGTTGCTGGATTGAACGGATTCGGATAATTTTGATTAAGCATAAACGATCCCGGAATCTCATTGGATACCGGATTTATTCCAACCAGATTACCGTATTTTATTGTTGCATAATCATAATCACTTCCGTTACCGGTACTGCGGCCTGTAACATAAGCATTTCCTTCATTATCAGAAACTACTGATGAGCTGTAATCACCTGAATTGCCAGTACCATTATATGACATTACCCAAATTTGAGAACCTGCCGGCGAATATTTTATTGTAGCATAATCATCAGAACCAATACCTTTGCTGCTGCCGGTGATATAAACATTCATATCCAGATCAACATGAACTGATCTTGATACATCTACGGAATTATTTGGTCCGTCATAATATGCAAACCACTGCATATTCCCGTTTTGATCATATTTTATTGTCGCATAATTAGAATCCAGCCTAGTACCGAATGTCTGAGTAGTAAGTCCTGTAAGATAAACATTATTTGCATTATCTACAGTCATTGATGTTGCAAGATCAATGTGGCTTGATGTACCGTTAAATTGTTTTTCCCATAAAAGTGTGCCTGCTGGATTATATTTCAGAGCAAGAAAGTTAAATCTTTGTGCTGATCCCATATCCGTATAACCGCCTGCAACAATATTATTATCTGAATCCACTTTAATTCCAACAACTGCATCGCCTCCATTTCCTGCTCCATTATATCTTTTTACCCATTGTTCAACTCCTGAATTATTGTATTTTACTATTGTAAAATCAGTACCTGACCCTGCCCCAATACTGCATCCGCCTACATAAACATTTCCTGAATTATCAATATCAAGACCAACTGCATAATCTTCATAATTTCCAGGACCATTATATGTCACAGACCATCCTAAAGTTCCATCAGGATTATATTTAATTGTTACAAAATCCAGTCCGCTTGATGTTCCGGTAGATTTACCTGAAACATAAACATTACCCGCATCATCCAGATGTATTGACCTTCCTTCATCAAGTCCATTAGCAGTTCCATTAAATCTTGCAAACCATTGCTGCACTCCGGAAGCGTTGTATTTTATCGTAACAATATCAGAGCCTGTTGTTCCGTAATCTACTCTGCCTGTTACATAAACATTACCGGTGTTATCAATTGCAAGTGCATTTGAATAATCACCTCCGTTTATGGGGCCATTGAATGATGCTTCCCATAAAATTGCGCCATTGTGATCATACTTAATTGTCTTATAATCTTTACCTGTGCCTGCACCTGTGCTGTATCCGGTAACTATTACAAAGCCCGCATGATCCATTGCAATTGCATAAGACCAGTCAAGTGTATTACCCGCACCATTGTAACGGGATACCCACTCCTGTCCAATAGAAAATAATTGTGCGGAATAAATCAGAATTGTTAAAATACTGAGTGTGAGTTTATTCATCTTTTCCCCCTATCCGTTTCTACGGAATTTATTTGATGAAATATATAGATTAGCTACCGTAAATTTAGCTAACTATTATTACTATGTCAATATGTATTTTAGTTAACCAATTCAGCTATATTTATCAACTTTTTATGTGATTTACTCGTTTTTTAATAAAAAAACATTAAATTTGTAGAATCTATTTAGTCAAAATAACATTTGAAAATGAAAATTCTGATCGGACTTATTATAGCTTCTGTGTTAACCTATACAATAGTTAATTTCAATAAAGCAGAAAAGGATTCAGGTTTAAAAACAAACACTGATTATAACAAAGTATATAAAAATACTAACAGCAAACTTATTTCTGAGAAATTGTCATCAATGACTCTGCGTGAAAAAATTGCACAGATGGTTATAGCAGATGCTGTTCCGGAAAATCTTTCTGAAAATTCTGCAGAATTCAGAAAACTCAGAAAACTGGCTGAAGAAACAAAAGTCGGCGGATTTATATTTTTTAAAGGAAGCTCGTCAGATTATGTTAAGCTTGCAAACAAGCTGCAGGGATTTTCCGAAACACCGCTGCTTATTTCGGCTGATTTTGAGCGGGGAACAAAAATGAGGGTTACCGATGGCGCCTTGTTCCCAACCAATATGGCAATAGGCGCTGCAGATAATTTTGAACTCACATATAAAATGGGGCTGGAAGTTGCCCGTGAAACACGGCTGCTCGGCATTCATCAGAACTATTCACCGGTTTGCGATGTAAACAATAATCCAAACAATCCTATTATCAATGTACGGTCATTTGGTGAAGATCCGCAGATAGTATCAAGAATGTCTGAGGCAATGATAAAAGGCCTGCAGGAGGGCAAAGTAATTGCTACTGCCAAACACTTTCCCGGGCACGGCGATACAGATATAGATTCACATAATGACCTGCCGCAGCTGAACTTTACAATGGACAGGATGAATACAATTGAGCTTGTACCATTCAAAAATGCTATATCTAAAAATGTTATGTCAGTTATGATAGCACACCTTGCATTTCCGGAGCTTGAAAAATCACCCAACATACCAGCATCACTTTCACCGCAGATCGTGCAGGAGCTCCTTATAAATAAAATGGAATTTAAAGGTCTTGTTGTTACAGATGCTCTGAACATGAAAGGAATCACAAAATATTTTTCAACATCAGAAGTAGCTGTAATGTGCGTTAATGCAGGCATTGACCTGATACTGATGCCTCTTGATGCAGCCGCTACAGTAAATGCTATTGAAAATGCAGTGAACAGCGGCTCTATTTCAGAAGAAAGAATTAACCGTTCCGCTGAAAAGATACTTAAAGCAAAGGAATGGCTTGGCTTGTTTGAAAACCGGCTTGTTAATGAAAGCGGGATAGAAACATCAGTAAATACCCCTGAAGCAAATTCGCTTGCCCAGCAGATAGCAGACGCATCAATAACACTGGTTAAAGATGACAATAATGTATTGCCTTTTAAAAATATTTCACAGGGCAATACAGCATTTGTGCTGATAAGCGAAGGCGGTGAACAGGATAATACAGGTGAGCTTAAAATGCTGGCACCTGATCATTTTAAAGGCTGTTCATTTTACACTGCAACAAGTTCGGTTATCGATAATGAATTAAAAGGGTCATTGAGTTCACTAAGCGCTTACGAAAATATTATTGTAGCTATCTATGCAAAGGTACGTTACGGCACAGGGAAAATTTCCATTTCATCCCAGAATATCGATCTTGTTAACAGGCTTAACGAAACGGGAAAAAATATGACCGTTATTTCACTTGGCAATCCGTATTTATTAAAGGAATTCCCTTCAGTCCCCTCTTATATATGCGCATACGGTGATTCAGACTTCGCTATAAAAGCGGTTTTAAAAGCAATTTCAGGTTCAATAAAATTCAAAGGCAAACTACCTGTTACAATAACAGATAATTATAAATTCGGATCTTCAATCCTTAAATAATTAAATTTTCATTAATTTAAGAAGTTTTATATTATTATTTAATTATTATATTTGTAAACAATCAATACAGGAAGGAAGCAATATAATGAATAAACGGTTCAAATTAATGTTTGCTTTATCGGCATTCATTTTCGCAGTATCAGTTTACCTGGTTGGCTGCGTTAATTATGACCAGAAAACCACTTTAAAAGATGACGGTTCAGGCTCTATGAAGATACATTACTGGAGCAGTATGAAAAATTTCTCAATGGGCACAACCCTCGGGAAGTTTGAATTCGATGAATCAAAAGCAAAAGATAAGTATAAAAGCAGCAACACAGAAGTATCCAGCATCAAAGTTGAAGATAAGCTTGATGATTCAACAAAACATGTTAATATTGAGCTTACTTTCAAAGATATCAATAAGCTGAGCGATGCCAAAGGTTTTGAAAGCGCAAAGGTTACATGGAAAGAACATGCTGACGGAATGGAATTAAAATATATCCTTTTAAAAGATACTTCTGCTGCTTCAACAATGAGCGCAAGCGATTACAAGGTTACATACGAATTCACTATGCCTTCCGAAATAGTTTCAACAAACGGAACAAAAGACGGGCAGACCGTAAAATATTCATATACAGTTGCTGATCTTGGCAAAGATATAGAAATGACAACTGTTGTTAAAAAAGCAGGAGGCAAGCTCTGCGGTTTAATAGGAATGGTGATGGGAACAATGCTTATTGGTTTTGCATTTTATTCACAGAAGAGAAAAAAATAATAATCTGAAATTTTTAATCCAAATCCCGTCATTTGGCGGGATTTTTTATAAACTAAATTTATAAACTAACTATTTTTAAAGACATGAAAAAAACACTTTTAACTTTCATTGCTCTTTTTACTGTGATCGTTTTTGCTTCACCTGTTAATGCACAGGATGACAACATGAAAAAATGGATGGACTATATGACACCGGGTGATATGCACAAAATGCTGGCAAACGGAGTGGGTAACTGGACAATGAATACTTCATGGTGGATGGCTCCCGGTACAGAACCAACCAAGAGCGAAGCTACTGCAGTTTCTGAAATGATCCTGGGAGGAAGGTACCTGCAGACAAAAGTAACAGGCAGCATGATGGGTATGCCCTTCAACGGAATTTCAATAGAAGGCTACGATAATGCCCTGAAGACTTTCCATACAATGTGGATTGATGATATGGGAACAGGATTAATGACCATGACAGGAACATATAATGAAGCTGCAAAACAAATTTCTTATGCGGGAAAAATGTGCGACCCGATAAGCGGTACAATGGTGGATGTAAGACAGATTGTTACATATAACGCAGATGGTTCATTTAAAATGGAAATGTACGGTCCGGGTCCGGATGGTAAAGAATACAAAACAATGGAAATTGTTTCTGTAAAGAAAAATTAAAAGATTTTTTGATCTTTCTTAAGCCTCCCGCTGGGAGGCTTTTTTTTTAGTTAAATATCATTATTTACTTTTTATATACCAAAAATAGGGCAAAAAATCATATTTCATTGAGGTTTACATGCTTAATAGGTATATTTGTATACACAATAATTCAAAAAATGTTCAATAAAAAGATATCGTTATACTCCTTTTTTAACGGGGATATATTAACTTTTACTTACATTTTTTGTGTATTTTTCGTTCTTTTTTATAATAAAATAACAATTGCATATACCGGTTCTTCCTATGATTTTTCCAAAGCAGAAACTATCATCGAAGACGGGATAAAGAACCAGTCGTTCCCTTCAGCCGTACTGATTGTAGGGAATTCCAAAGGAATTTTGTATCAGAATGCATTCGGCAGGCTTACTTACGGAGATGATTCCAAACCTGCTTCACTGAGAACAATTTACGATCTGGCATCCGTAACAAAGGTAATTGCAACTACAGCTGCAATCATGATACTTTATGATGAAGGAAAAATTGACCTGCAGGCTCCGGTGTATCAGTACATACCTGAATTCAGAAATAACGGCAAGGAAAATATTACGGTCTTCAATCTTCTTGTTCATAATTCAGGCTTAACCGCATGGACACCTTTTTACCAGGATCCCAATATGGACTCCCCGCAAAAAGTTAAAGATGCAGTTTACAGCTGTATCAAGGAATATGAAACAGGGACAAGAACATTATACAGCGACTATAATGCTTTCCTGCTTGGTGAAATTGCTGAAAGGATAAGCGGAAAAAGGCTTGATTCATTCTGCAAGGAAAAAATTTTCAATCCGCTTAATATGTCTGATTCATATTTCCTGGTACCGCTGAGTGAAGATTACAGGATAGCGCCGACTGAAAATGATACTTACTGGCGCAACCAGCTGTTGGTTGGTTATGTGCATGATGAATTTGCGGCAATGCTTGAAGGAGTATCCGGCAATGCAGGCTTGTTTTCAACTGCGCCTGATCTTTTCCGCTTTATGCAGATGATGCTGAATTACGGCAGGTATACAGATGAAAGAAGAATGTCGCCTGCTCCGCTGCAGGATACATTATTTAAACCCGCAACAGTGGAAATGTTCACCGCCAGAGTAACGGGGATCGGCTACAGTAATACCCGCGCTTTGGGATGGGAAACCAAACCTGAACCAACTAAATACCCGCCTGCATGCGGAAATAAGTTTTCTGCAGATTGTTTCGGGCATACAGGTTATACCGGAACATCTGTATGGTGTGACAGGGAAAAAGACCTGATAGTGATTTTCCTCACGAACAGGGTTTATCCCACTAGAAGCAATGACGGAATAAGGAATATCAGGCCTGAGCTGCATGACGAAATATGCCGTGTGCTTGGCTACTGAAAAATTTTATGATTTTTTTTCTTTTATTTAATAACATTTAAGATATAATATTTTTATGAAGGCTTTTAAAAACGAACCGTTTACAGATTTTAACAATCCCAAAAATGCAGCCAGATTCCGCGAAGCGCTGGCAAAAGTTAAAAGTGAATTTGATAAAGAATACCCCTTAGTAATAGCCGGTGAAAAAATTTACACCGAAGATAAAATAACCTCAATAAATCCCTCCAATACCAGCGAATCAACAGGAAAAGTTTCCAAAGCAACACCAGAGCTTGCTAACCGCGCAATAGAAACTGCCCATGCAAAATTTGATGAGTGGAAACGCGTACCCGCTAAAAAACGCGCTGCTTATTTATTTAAAGCGGCAAAAATAATGCGCAAGCGCAAATTTGAATTTGCAGCCTGGATGGTCTATGAAGTCGGCAAGAACTGGGCAGAAGCTGACGGTGATGTTGCCGAAGCAATAGATTTTATGGAGTTTTATGCCAGGGAAATGTTGCGTTATGATAAAGGAACAAAGCTAGTTAAGATAAAAGGCGAAGAAAATAAACAGTATTATATCCCACTTGGTGTTGGTGTCGTAATTCCGCCATGGAATTTCCCGCTGGCTATACTTGTAGGAATGACGACAGCAGCTTTTGTTACCGGTAATACAGTTGTTTTAAAACCCTCCAGTGATTCACCTGTAATAGCCTCAAAGTTTATGGAGCTGCTTGAAGAAATAAAACTGCCGGCGGGAGTAGTTAATTTCCTTCCGGGTTCAGGCGGACTTATAGGTGATATGCTGGTTGAGCATCCTCTCACAAGGTTCATTTCGTTTACAGGTTCGCGTGAAGTTGGGCTGCATATCAACCAGCTTGCTGCAAGAACACAGCCGGGACAGAAATGGATAAAACGCGTTACGGCAGAAATGGGCGGCAAGGATTCCATAGTTGTTGACAGCGAGCTCAAATCTATCGATGAAGCAGCAGCAGGCGTGATATCATCTGCATTCGGCTTCCAGGGGCAGAAATGCTCGGCATGTTCAAGGGTTATAGTACATGAAAAAATTTATGATAAGTTCATTGACCTGCTGGTTGATAAAGCAGCAGGAATTAAGGTAGGTCCGGCAGAAAGTAATCCCGGTATGGCCGCAGTTATAAATAAAAAATCAGAAGACAGTATACTTAATTATATAAACAAAGCTGTTTCTGAAGGCGGCAGAGTTGTTTACGGCGGCGCAAAAGCAAATGAAAGCGGGTATTTTGTCCAGCCGACAATTATTGCTGACGTTAAGCCAAATGATACAATAGCGCAGGAAGAAATTTTCGGACCTGTGCTTGCAGTTATTAAAGCATCAGATTTTGATGAAGGTATAGCAATTGCAAACAATACTGAATACGGCTTAACAGGCGCAGCTTATTCAAAGGATAAGAAAAAGATCAAAAAAGCAGGACAGGAAATTTTTGTAGGCAACCTGTACCTTAACCGGAAATGCACAGGCGCATTAGTTGGCGTTCATCCGTTCGGCGGATACAATATGAGCGGAACATGCTCCAAAGCAGGAGGCTTTGATTACCTGCTCCTGTTTATGCAGACAAAAGTTGTTGCAGAAAAGATATATAAATGATCAGCTGATATAAATGGCTGAAAGGGATGTAATAATTGCAGGTGCGGGTATAGTTGGACTTGCAACAGCATTAAAAATGCTGGAGCTGTACCCCGGATTAAAATTAACTGTTCTTGAAAAAGAGCCCGGGCCTGCAAAACACCAGACGGGCAATAACAGCGGTGTTATTCATTCAGGAATTTATTACAAACCGGGCAGCCTTAAGGCTGTGAACTGTATTTCAGGCTACAATATGCTCATTGAGTTCTGTAACAGGCATAATATTGATTATGAGCTTTGCGGAAAGGTTATTGTAGCGGTAAATGAAAGTGAAATCCCAAGGCTTAATGATATTTATGAACGCGGAATTGCAAACGGACTTGATAAGATCCGTTACATCAGCAAAGATGAGCTAAAGGAAATTGAACCGCATGCAAACGGTGTTAAAGCAATCCAAGTACCGTATACAGGCATTATTGATTATAAGCAGGTTTCAGCAAAATATGCTGAGTTGATATTAAAATACGGCGGCGAAATCAGGTATAACGAAAAAGTTAGTGCTGTCCGCAAAAATTCTAAGATCGAAATAGCAACGCAAAACGGTTCTTTTAACACCCGTGTTTTTGTTAACTGCTGCGGTTTGCAGTCAGATGAAATTGCAACTCTGAGCGAAGGAAAAATTGATACAAGGATAATTCCGTTCAGGGGCGAGTATTATAAGATCAAGCCCGCTAGAAGATATCTTGTGCGGAACCTGATCTATCCTGTACCTGATCCAGCATTCCCGTTTTTAGGAGTGCATTTTACAAGGATGACTTCCGGCGAAGTTGAAGCGGGGCCAAATGCAGTTCTTTCATTCAAAAAGGAAGGATATACAAGAACAAGCTTCAGTTTTAAAGATACTTTTAAAACGTTCACATGGAAAGGGTTTTATTCAATTGCTTCAAAATATTATAAAACCGGTTTCGGTGAATTTAAAAGGTCATTCAGCAAAAAAGCATTTGTTAAAGCGCTTCAGAAGCTTATGCCTGATATAACCGGGGATGACCTGGAGCCGGGCGGAGCGGCGTAAGAGCGCAGGCTGTAAGCATAAACGGAAAGCTGATAGATGATTTTCTGATTCATCAAAGCAGGGGTATTATTAATGTGCTGAATGCGCCCTCCCCTGCCGCTACTTCAAGTCTTGCCATAGGCAGAACTATTGCAGAAAAAATAAAGGAACACATCTGATATGAAAATATTAAAATACTTTTTATCACTGGCTGTTCTTGCAGCAGTGCTTAACTGCAGTAAAATTACCGAAAAAGTCGAAGAGAAGGTAAACGAAAAGGTAAACGAAAAAATTGATGAGAATCTGAGGAAGATAGATTCAACAATTGACAGAAAATCAATCGACTCTCTGATGAAGTCGCTTGATTCAATTAAAAACAGCGCCGATTCAATTTTTAATGAAGACGCGGATAAACGGTCGCGCAGATCGAAATAATAAATTGAAAACTGTTCTTATCATTTTATTAGCCCTGTTTTTATCCGGATGCGGTGTTTTCGGAAAGAAAAAGTTCGAAGATACCGATACGTTTAAGGAGATGATGCGCAGGCAGGAGGAAACAGACAGAAGGCTTGATTCAATGAAAAGGCAGGATTATAAACAGCTTAATGATTCAGTTAACAATGGCTTTAAAAGGCAGCTTGATTCACTTAAAAGAAGCACGGATTCACTTGAAAAAGAACTTGAAAAAAGCATTCAGAACTTAAAAAACAATAATCAGAAATAATTGATAATTATCAAATCTAAATTATTATACAAATATGAAAATTCACGAATACCAGGCTAAACAGATACTTGCAAAGTACGGTGTACCGGTTCAGAACGGGATACCGATAAAAGACATGTCAGAGTTTGACGGGGCAATTAATTCGCTTCAGTCACAGGGAATTAACCAGTATGTAGTAAAATCACAGATCCATGCAGGCGGCAGGGGCAAAGGAAAAGTTTACAATCCAAATAACCGCGAAGAGCTTATACTTGATGGCGGCGTAAAATTTACAACTGAAGTTGATAAAGCACGCGATTACGCTCGCAAAATATTAGGGAACCTGCTTGTAACCCACCAGACCGGTGCAGAAGGTAAAATAGTACAGACACTTTTTATCACAGAAGGTCTTGATTATACACATGAGTTCTATATCGGTATCCTGCTTGACAGAACTGTCGGTAAAAATGTGATTATGGCATCAACTGAAGGCGGTGTGGAAATTGAAAAAGTTGCTGCAGAAACACCGGAAAAAATAATTAAAGAATGGATTGACCCGAATATCGGATTCCAGTCTTTCCAGGCAAGACGCCTTGCATTCGGGCTTGGTTTAAGCGGTGAAATATATAAAAATTTTATTTCATTTATTACCCTGCTTTATAAGGCATATGAAGAAAGCGATGCTTCGCTGCTTGAAGTTAACCCGATGGCAATACTTAAGGATAACCGCATTGTAGCTCTTGATGCAAAAATTACGCTTGATGATAATGCAATGTTCAGGCATAAAGATTACCCGGCTTTAAGGGATATAAACGAAGAAGACCCGCTTGAAGTTGAAGCATCAAAACACAGCTTAAACTATGTTAAGCTTGACGGCAACGTTGGCTGTATGGTAAACGGCGCGGGACTTGCAATGGCTACAATGGATATAATCAAGCTTGCAGGCGGCGAGCCGGCTAACTTTCTGGATGTTGGCGGCGGCGCATCACAGGAAACAGTTGAGAACGGGTTTAAGATAATTCTTTCTGACCCCCATGTAAAAGCAATACTAGTAAACATTTTCGGCGGTATAGTAAGATGTGACAGGGTTGCAGGCGGCATCATAGAAGCTGCAAAAAATATTAACATACAGGTTCCGCTTGTTGTAAGGCTTGCAGGAACAAATGCCGATATTGCAAAGAAAATGCTTAATGATTCAGGCCTGGCAATAATTGCAGCAGAAGGATTCAAAGAAGCTGCTGAAAAAATTACACAGGTTCTGAATAAATAATTAAGTATACGAAGAATGTAACTACAGCTTTTAAGCTGCGAAAATTACGTGATATTATGAACGCAACCTGAAGGTTGCGGCTACCAGTTTTTTAAATTGTGAGTTGCCACGACCTTTAGGTCGTGGATAAAAAAAAACAGTAAAAAGGGCTTTCTCCGAAGGAGT
>LLZO01000196.1 GCA_001567545.1 Candidatus Tepidiaquacellales bacterium OLB5 | reverse complement strand
AAGCACCTGTAAGCATATGTACTTCATCAATTATGAAAATTTTATATTTTGACCTTACCGGTCCGTATTTAACTTTTTCCTTAAGCTCTCTTACATCTTCAATATTCCTGTTTGATGCGCCGTCAATTTCAAAAACATCAGGGTGATTGCGGTTATCGTTGGATATTTCCCTGCAGCTGGGGCATTCATTGCACGGTTCGCCGTTTGGATTCAGGTTGCTGCAGTTAAGCGATTTGGCAAGCAGCCTGGCAACTGTGGTTTTGCCCACACCCCTTGGACCTGAAAACAGGTATGCATGAGAAATGCGGTTGTTCTTAATGGCGTTTCGCAGGGTTTTTGTTATAAACTCCTGTGAAGTAACGTCATCAAATACTTTTGGTCTCCACTTTCTTGCAGTTACTAAAAATCCTTCGCTCTGCGGAAATAATTCTTCTGACATTAATTAAATTAAATTATTTATTCGTATTTATTGCCCGCGTATAATACGCTTAACCTGCCTTTATCCATTCGTTGCCATATGCAGGCTACCTGGTTATTATATGCATTAACTCCAATGTAGTCTCCAAAAAATACACCTTTGGCTGGTATAAACGGTGATTCAGATATTTTTACATTGGTAAATGTTTCACCGCCATCAATTGACCGGGCAAGGTAAACATCTGTATTCAGGTCATTATATTCTCTTCTGTCATAATATATTACATATACTGCACCGGTCAGCGGGTCAACTGACATCCAGCTCATGAACTGCTGTTTCCCGTTACCAACAGGGTCATCATTAACCCTTTTTGGCGCGCTCCATGTATTTCCTTCATCTGTAGATTTTACAATGAAAACATCAACATCATTTTCACCATTAGTACGGTCTGAATAATTAATGTATATATTTCCCTTAAACGGTGAATTACTGATATCACAGCAGGTAACGGGTAAACCGTTGCAGCGGAACAGACCTTCAATATCATAAACCCAGCCTCCGGCTGATGACCGGCAAAAATATCGTTTTCCAG
>LLZO01000195.1 GCA_001567545.1 Candidatus Tepidiaquacellales bacterium OLB5 | reverse complement strand
TTTTCGTATAAAGCTGGTTAATATTTCTTTTATACAAAAATAAAGATTAACACTTCAGTTAAAAATAGAGGGTATTACCTGTTTTTATGAGTAGTTCTACTTAGGGTTAAAGTATTGATTTATGTTCAATTGCAAATAATAGCAGGGCGTGAGGACCTTTTAAGCCAAGCTTATTGCAGATATTGTTCCTGTGGTTTTCAATAGTGCGGATACTGCGGAAAAGTTCATTTGCAATCTGCGCGCTGGTTTTATTCTGTGCAATAAGCTTTAATATATCGCGCTCGGCAGGGGTTAATATATCAAGTTCATTTTTCCGGGTTTTGGCTCTGTTCTTTTCAACAAGGTAACCTGATATTGAAGAGCTGATATAATAATCGCCATCATAAACTTTTTTTATGCAGTCAATAAGATCATTGGCAATACTTTCCTTAAGCACATAAGCTTTAATATCAAGCTCCATCGCTTCATCAAAATATTCCCTGTCTTTATGGATAGTAAGAATTACGATTTTGGTTTTCAGCCCGGAAGCTTTTATTTTTCTTGCAGCATCAAGTCCGCTTAAGCCCGGCATATCAATATCAAGTATTGCAATATCCGGGTTTTTTTCTTCTATCAGCTTTAATGCTTCTTCGCCGTTGGATGCTTCGCCGATTACATCAATCGTGCTGTCTTCCGATACAATGCTCATCACACCTTTTCTGAAAATATGATGATCATCCGCTATTAATAATTTAATTTTTTCCAAAATGTTTCTATATTCAAAAATTGTTTTTGATTAGCCACGGTCTTTAGACCGTGGTTTCAAATTCCGGATAATTCAGGGCTTTAGCCCGCATTAATAAATTTTAAGATAATTGCGGCTAAAGCCGCTAATTTGTAAAAACTCTGACCCACGACCTGAAGGTCGTGGTAACTCATTTTGCAAAATTTATTTAATGGGCACGGTAAACTTAAACCACGTTCCTTTTCCTTTTTCTGAGCGGAACTCATAAACCGCTTTTATTACTCTCATACGTTCTTCAATGTTTATCAGTCCAAACCCCATTTTTACCGGGTCAATACCTTCAAATCCAATTCCGTCATCTGTGATTTCCGTCACAATGAACATTACCGACCTTTTAACATTAATTGTAACATTTTTTGCTTCTGAGTGTTTCATAATATTATTAAGCAGCTCCTGCACAATCCTGAAATACTGCACTTCGTTTCCGCGTTCAAGCGCATTATCTATATTCTCTATATTCCTGTTAAAGCTTATCCCCGATGCAGCAGCTATCCTGTCACTCATTGCTTCTAAAGATACTTTAAGCCCAAGCCTTTCGATCTGTTTGGGATAGAGTCTTTGCGAAATTCTGCGGACTTCATCCACCGTATCCACTATTATCTGTGATGCTTCTTCTAGCCTTGAGCCGGAGCTTCCTGAATTGATTTCCTGCTGAAGGAAAATATTTACTGCGCTCAGGTTCTGTCCTATACTGTCATGCAGCTCGCCTGCTATAACTTTCCATTCGGCTTCCTGCTGGGCAATAACTTTTTCCTTAAATTCTTCAAGCTCTTTTTTTGTGCTGCGTTTAGCTTCTGTGTAATAGTAGAACAGAGCACCCAGTATTAAAAGTATAACAGCACATGCCCGCCAAAGGAACCATTCAGTCTGCCATATTGGCACAGGCGAGCTTTGAACCTGGTAATAGGCATCAACAACCAGCACTGCAAGCAGCGCAAATAAGATCCATATATATCCTGAACGGTTCTTCAT
>LLZO01000194.1 GCA_001567545.1 Candidatus Tepidiaquacellales bacterium OLB5 | reverse complement strand
ATTAATGTATTCAATTATAATGCCCTGCTGGAAAAATACGGCATTGACCTGCAGACATTCTATGCAGGAAAATATAAGCTTACTTTCCAGGGGTTACTTGACTCTACTACTGCAGAAGGGAAAGTGGTTATTAACAGGATACTTGATATTGTATATGAAAAAATGCTGGCAAGAATTACCGTTGGCAGGAACCTGACGGTTGATGATTATTTAAAATCTAAACTTTCGCAGCCGCTTACCGGCAGCGAAGCTTACAGGCTTGGTTTGGTTGATAAGCTGGGCTGGTATGATGATGCAAAAAATAATGCAATAAAGAACTCAGGAACTTCGAACATTGTAAAGACTTTTAACCGAAGTGAATGGGATAATACCTGGAGCGAACCTGACAGGATAGCAATCATAGGAGTATATGCAAGCATAACAACAGGGCAAAGCGAGCCTCCGCCTCCGGTATCACTTCCGTTGCCGTTTGTCGGCGGAAGCCGCTCAACAGGCAGTGAAACTGTTGTAAAACAGCTTGAAGATGCATTTGCTGATCCTAAAGTTAAAGCAGTTGTTTTAAGAGTTGATTCCGGCGGAGGTTCTGCGCTTGGTTCAGCTGAAATTAATGCTGCAATAATAAGGCTGAAGAAAAAATATAAAAAGCCGTTCATTGTTTCAATGGGCGGGGCTGCTGCTTCAGGGGGCTATTATGTTTCCGTAAGCGCTGATAAAATATTTTCCGATGAGCTTACAGTTACGGGAAGCATTGGTGTGTTTACTGCAAGACCTAATCTTGACAGCCTTTTAAAATGGCAGAAAATTAAAGTTGAAAATTTTAAACGCGGCGATAATTCTGATATCGGTTCTTTCTATAAACAGCTTGATGAAAATGAAATTGAAATTATCCAGGGAATTATTGATTATTATTATGAAAAGTTCATAGAAGCCGTTGCCGAAGGCAGGAAAATTAGCAAACAGGAAGCAGATGAAGTTGCGCAGGGCAGGGTTTGGCTTGGTACCGATGCTTTTGATAAAAAGCTTGTTGATGAAATAGGCGGACTATATGAAGCAATAAAATTCGCACGTAAAAAAGCCGGTATCAGTGATAGATATAAGATAGTTTATTATGCTGTGCCCGGCGGCAACAAAATAAACGAAGTAATAACTTCATCTATAATAAGCTATTTCAGCACGCACCTTGCAGATGCTTTTGGGTTAAGTGAATACGATCCCGATGGATTGGATATAAAATATTAAAATTATTAATTCGCGGCACGGGTAATAAATCATATTGGTTATTCGTGCCGCGAAATACATTTCCAGGAACAATTGCTCTTATTTTATAGTATAATTCAGAAATATCATTTATATTAGCCGGATATGAATAAAATCAAATTTATTACTCCCCTGTTTTTTCTGTTATTATACATGTTTTCATTATCAGTATATTCACAGTCAAATTATCAGAATATAAAAATAACATCAGAATTCACACCAAGTGAAGTTACAATTGCATTCAATCCCATATCACCTGAAAACCTGGTTGCAGCAACTAATATTGAGTCATATTTTTACAGCATGGATGGCGGTAAAACATGGGCAGTAAGAAAGCTTGAATCATCGTTGGGGGTATACGGAGACCCCTGTATAATAGCTGATATGAACGGTTATTTTTATTATTTTCATTTGGCAAATTCATATACTAACGGCGGCGCGTGGCTTGATAGGATTGTATGCCAAAAGTCTGAGGATGGCGGAATTACATGGAATGACGGTTCATTTATGGGATTAAATCCCCCGCACCTGCAGGATAAAGAATGGGCTGCAGTTGACCTGACATACTCGCCGTACCGTAACAGGCTGTATTGTGCATGGACTCAGTGCGGACAGAACAGGTTCAGCAGCGGAAACCCTGAATTAAATCCCATTGACAGCGCGTCAAATATATTTTTCAGCTATTCATCAGATGCCGGAACATCATGGTCTCAAAGAATAAAGATAAATGAACTTTATGGTGATGAATGCTCTAATGCCGGCTCAACAGTGCTTGGAGCACTACCATGTGTTGGCCTTAACGGTGAGGTTTATGTAACATGGTGCTCGCCATATGGATTAATGTTAGACAGAAGTACAGATGGAGGTATAACATTTTGGGAAAAAGATGTGATAGTAACAGACCTGCCCGGTTCATTCAAATTCAGCGTGCCAGGTGTATACAGGGTTTTCGGATTTCCTTCTATGGCTTGCGATATGAGCAGCAGCGCTTACAGGGGTACACTGTATATTAGCTGGTGCGATCAGCGGAACGGGTATGATAATTCTGATATTTTTATTTCATCTTCAACCGATGAAGGCATTACATGGAGCCAGCCGTTGAAAGTAAATGATGATTCAGGTACAAGCCACCAGTTCTATAACTGGCTAACCGTTGATAATTACAACGGGTATATATATATAGTCTTTTATGACAGAAGAAATTATGTAAACGATCTGACAGATGTTTATCTTGCTGTTTCAAAAGACGGAGGCAGAACATTTGAAAATGAACGAATTAGTGAAAGTCCGTTTATGCCATTATCTTCTACATTTATGGGAGATTACACCAACATCATAGCTAATAACGGAATGGTAAGGCCAATTTGGACCAGGCTTGACAGTAATTCCCTAAGCGTTTGGACTGCCATAATTGATAAATAGATATTAATTATTTACATTACTTAATATTAAGAATAACACTAATTTAAAATTGTAATGTATTCACTGTAATACCTTTATAATCTTATCTTTATTCTGTATTTTTACCCTATAATCATTAAATTTACAGATGAAAACTACAATATTATTTTTATTAATTATCCTCACTTCATCCATATATTCACAATCATCCTATACCAATATAACAATCAGTTCAACAGGCGGTCCTAATGAACCTTCTATCTGCATCAATCCAAAGAACACAAACCAGGTAGTAGCAGGGGCAAATACCGATAAAGTTTACCGCTCGTCCGATGGCGGATTAACCTGGGTAAGCAGCACTCTCACAGGTTCTTTTACTGTTTGGGGTGACCCGTGTATTATTACAGATACACTTGGCAATTTTTATTATTTCCATCTTGTCAACGGCGCAAGCTTTATTGACAGAATGGGCGCTCATAAATCAACAAATGCCGGAGCTACATGGAACAACGGAGTTTACTGGCAGTTTAACTATCCAAAACAGCAGGATAAAGAATGGGCTATCACAGATTTTACACACGGTCCCCGCGGCAACTGGATATATGTTGCCTGGACTGAATTTGATGATTACGGCAGCAGCAATCCCGCAGATAGCTCCAGGATACTTTTTGCACGCTCAACAGATATGGGGGCATCTTTTACAGGTATTAAACGCTTAAGCAGGTTTGGCGGCGACTGTGTTGATGAAGATTATACAACAGAAGGCTCAGTGCCTGCTGTTGGACCAAACGGTGAAGTTTATGTAGCGTGGTCAGGTCCTCCTCATGTAAATAATTTTTTCAAATTATATTTCGATAAATCAACCGACGGCGGAAATACATGGCTGGAAAATGATATAGTTGCAGGCACACAGCGCGGCGG
>LLZO01000193.1 GCA_001567545.1 Candidatus Tepidiaquacellales bacterium OLB5 | reverse complement strand
TTGATCATAAGACCAACAACTGGGTGAAATAAGATAGTGAAACCAAAAGGGGAGCAGTTGCTCCCCTTTTTTATATTAATAACATACATGTTACTTTATTAAAACCATTTTTTTTGAATCAACATAATAATCACTTTCAAATCGGTAAAAATAAATACCGCTTGAATACATTGACCCGTAAAATATACTTTCATAATATCCCGGTTCTTTTACTTCATTTATTAACGTTGTTACTTCTCTGCCCAGAATATCAAATATTGTGATTTTTACATGAGATAACTTAGGAATATCAAATTTAATTTTTGTTTCAGGATTAAACGGATTTGGGAATGCAGGATAGAGTCTGTAATCTTTAATAATTTCAGAATTATTAACTATTCCTATCACTGTATCCGGATTCTGAAAACCCCTAACATTACAATAAATATCATAATTAACACTACCTGCGTTTCTATTATCATGCCATGTTGAATATACTCTATCATTAAATAAATATATATCATTTGGGATTTGTACTGAACTTCCCGGGGAGTTGGCGGGAATCATATACGCATTCCCGATCGGGTTACCAATTGAATCAAATCTTCTGCCGTAAAACTGGTCTTTACCTGTATATCTAACATCTAACCATGCTATATAGAAATTTTTATCCTTCCTCATGCTGATTCGGGGAATTCCCGCATAGCCAAATGCAGTATGTTCATCTGCTTTTCTGTTTATATTAATAGTACCCCCAGATGAATCAAACATTTGGTAATACATTCCTGTCTGTCCATTTCTGCTGTCTATCCAAGTAACAGCAAAGTAACCATTTCCATCTGTGCTTACTTGTGCTCCGATTTGATTGATATCTGGATTATTTTCATCATTAATTTTTGTATTTAGTCCGATTTTCTCTCCATACAAATTATATCTCTGAAAAAACACATCTTTTTTCCCTGGATTACTAAATCTATTATCTTCCCAAACAATTATAAATGACCCATTATCATTCATTTGAATATCAGCATTTTCAATACTGTATGGTATTATATTAATGCTGTCCGGTAAACCAATGCGATTTCCGGTGCTATCAAATTTTCTAAAATATAAAATATCAGGTGAATTAAAGAAGTGACTGCGTGTCCAACAAACAATAAAATTACCATTAATATCCGATGAAATATCCAAACTTGATGGAGTAGAACTTACTGTATAAGCTGTATCCAGAACTGTCCTAATTATACCTATAGGCTGTCCGACATTATCAAATCTTTGATAAACGAATTCATAATATTGAATCCCTCCATTTGCCCTGAAATCTTTAAGCCATAACAATATAAATCGCCCATCAGGTAAAACGCTTATTTGTGGTGCTCCAATCGTATCATTACTAACTAAAATATTCCCATTTAGAGGTGATCCAAATTTGTTATATCTTTGAAAATACAATTTTCCCGGATAGGAACTTCCCGGTAAACCCCTTACATCATTCCAAACAATTACAAAATTTCCTCCAGAATCAACGCCAAGTTGTGAGTTAGTCTGGTAACTGTTTAAGTTATCATCATTAACCTTAAAGTCAGGTATATAAGCATCAAGCCATTGAGACTGTAACTGTATTGTAAATACAGATAAAAATATAAAATAAAGTATTATTCGGATATAATTCGAAAGGAAAATGAATCTGCGTAATTTAAAAAATATTTTTTGCATAATTACTTGTTTAAGAATTTTAAAGTAATTTAGCCATAAAAACTAAAACTATTTACATATTTATAAATGCTTTATAATAGATCCCAATTTATTTTTCAATATAATTCAATAATTTTCCCAATACAAGTTAAATTCCTAAATTTTTAAGTATTGACATTTTATTTTAATCGTTAAATGAGAAAAACAGTTATTTTGATTCTATTTTAAGAGTTGGGGGGTTAAAAAAAAGGGAGCTTAGGCTCCCTTTAAAAAAATAATATAAAAATGAATTTAATCCTTCAGCATTGCCCTTGAAATCACAACCTTCTGAATTTCAGATGTTCCTTCGTAGATCTCAGTTATCTTTGCATCTCTAAGATAGCGCTCAACAAGATACTCCCTTACATATCCGTAACCGCCGTGAACCTGTATTGCTTCCAGCGCATTATTGACGGCAACTTTGCTGG
>LLZO01000192.1 GCA_001567545.1 Candidatus Tepidiaquacellales bacterium OLB5 | reverse complement strand
CAGAGCAGATAAATTCAGCATTCAAGCCCAGTTTGCTGTTCAGGTTTTTTGCTTCCTCAATTGCTTTATCCGACAGGTCAATTCCGGTAACCTTTGCTCCCAACCTTGCCCAGCTTAATGTATCCTGTCCGAAATGGCACTGCAGGTGAAGCATCGATTTTCCAGATACATCGCCCAGCGATTCCAATTCTGCCGGATTTAAAGAAGACTCACCCTTAACAAATCCCTCCACATCATAGAATTTTGAAGCAATATGCACCGGTGTTTTTTTATTCCATAATTCGCGGTTAATTTTTATGTATTCTTCCATGATGATTTTAGTTGATCACCTCACCCCTAACCCCTCTCCTGAAAGGAGAGGGGAACACAAATTTAGAATATTCTTCCCTCCCTCTCCTCTCAGGAGAGGGAGACGGAGGGTGAGGTTAAATTTAATTTACTTTCACATTATCCGCAATTTCCTTCGCTTTTTTGCGGAGCACATCTGTTGATGTATCGGCTGAATCATAAGCCAATGCAACACCCATCCTGCGGTATTTACGGGTATTTGGCTTACCGAATATTTTAATATCAGATTTTGGATATTTAACTGCTTCTTCAATTCCCGTATAAACCGGCTGGTTTGGATTTTCTTCCTCTGCCAGAATAACAGCGCTTGCGCCGGCACGCTCTAACGTTATCTCCGGAATTTCAAGTCCGAGTACTGCCCTTAAGTGCAGCTCAAATTCATTAAAATTCTGTGTGCCGGCAAGTGTTACCATGCCTGTATCATGCGGCCTGGGTGAAAGCTCACTGAAATAAACGCCTTCGCTGGCTAAAAAGAATTCAACACCCCATATACCAAATCCGGTTAAAGCCGCAGTAACTTTTGCAGCCATATCCCGGGCTTCAGCCAGATGCTCCGGGGAAATAACGCATGGCTGCCAGCTTTCCTGGTAGTCGCCCCGCTCCTGCCTGTGTCCGATCGGCGGGCAAAACAGGGTTTTGCCGTTTTTTTGTGTAACAGTAAGCAGTGTAATTTCCGTAAAAAAATTTATGAATCCTTCTATGATTACCTCTGTGTAATCACCCCTGCCGCCGGTTGAAGCATATTCCCATGCTTTATCAATTTCATTTTCATTTTTAATTACCGACTGCCCTTTACCTGATGAAGACATCAGTGGTTTAACAACGCAGGGCAATCCAATTTCCCTTACAGCTGAATGAAATTCTTCAATATTTAATGCATATTTATAAGGCGCAGTTCTTAAACCAAGCTCTTTTGCAGCCAGATCTCTGATAGCTTTTCTGTTCATGGTAAAATTGGCAGCCTTTGCGCTTGGTACAACCTGTATCCCCTGCTTTTCATAGTCATAAAATCTTTCAGTGCGGATCGCTTCAATTTCAGGCACAATTATATCTGGTTTATGTTTAGCAGCAATTTTATCAAGCTCATCACCTGAGAGCATATTTATCACTTCGCGTTCATCTGCAACCTGCTGAGCAGGTGCATTGTTGTATGAATCGGCAGCAACAACATACTGTCCCAGCCGCTTTGCGGCTATCACGAATTCTTTTCCCAGCTCACCCGAGCCCAATAATAAAATTTTTTTGTCATTTTGCTATTTGTAAACCTCACCTTCTCCAACGGAGTACTTTGGACCGTCTCCCTCTCCTGAAAGGAGAGGGAGTGAATAAAATTCAGAATTTTTGCTCACGTCTGCTTTCTTCAGATGGTTGGGAAGTGAAGTAATATATTTCTGCCTTTTGCCTTTTTACTTTTTACTTGTATTATATTTCTCTATCAGCTTTCTCACAGGCTGGTTATCGGCATAAACACGCCACTTTGAAATTTTTCCTTTTTCTACAGTGGCTGTCCAGGAAGCGGGGATCTCAAACTTGTTTTCAGCCAGAATTCTGCCCCCGGCAGCAAGGGTTCCCCTTGCCGTTCCGAATACTGCCACCATGCCGTTTTTGGCAATTATATCTTTTATTACCAGGTTGTAATCCGGAAAGAACTGAAGCATAACTTCCCAGGCTTTTTTCATCTCATATTTTCCGGTGGTATTAATTCCCATTGAATCAACAAACGATGCATTATCTGAAGTCATTTCAAGCAGTCCGTCAATATCATGTATATTGATCCGTTTAATATATTCTTTGACAATTTCAGTTGAATCACCATAAGTATCTTCTATTGAAGTATTGTTAGATGCAGGTTTATGTGATTCATGAAGAATTCCCAGGTAGGCCGGCTGAATGGGTTTTTCGTTAACCCGCGCTCCCCCTTTTTTAACTGAAAAAGCTTTTGCATCAGAAATATTTGAAATAATATATTTTAGCTCAGTCCCTGTATAATGCAGTGCAACACCATCCTGCACACCGTAACCATCGGAAATTTCTCCTGTCACTATCATTTTCCTGTAAGCTTTGCGGAGCTCTCCCCGTTTATCATAATGGGGGCAAAAGCTTCCTTCAAGGAATCCAAGGCAGTTTATCCTCCTCCAGATATCATCCTTTGGATTTGTAAAACCATCTTCAAACCAGCAAATTGCCCCGGCGGACATTCCGCTTAAAATAATTCCTTCTTTCCAAGCCTTTTTTATGATGCGGTCCAGTCCGGCTTTGCGCCAAACCTGCATTAAAAATTTAGGCTGCCGCCACCAACAAAAATCAGGTCCTGTGACATCACAAGTTGTTCAAGCTTTCTGTGTGAAACCGGTTTTTTAGTAAGCGAAAGATGAACATGGGTACAGTTAAACTTTTTATAAGCCCTGTAGAATTTTGATATGTAATCTTCATGATCACCGCCTGCTGTGGGTAAAAACAGTACTTTAGGCTTTGCTTTATTGGTCTGTAGCAGCAGGTATTCATCAAGAAGCAGATTATCGGGCTGGTCGCTGAATCCCCCGCCGCCAAGGGCAATTATTTGCCCGTAATTTTCTTTTGTTACCCTTTTATTTAAATGTGAAGATATTTTCCTGGTGATCTTGGAAAGTGACTTTAACATTATTATCCCTGCAGCCTTAATTTTAAAAGAATTTTCAAAAATCGTTAAAATAAGAGAAAGATTAAATACTATATTTATTAAATTTTCAACTGTATGTAATTGTAATCCATAATTAGTATTGGTAAATTTGAAACAATATCCATAAATTTTTGTAATATGAAAATAAAAACAGTATTTTTTCCAATATTGCTGGTATTTTTTATCACAGATATTTATTCCGGTGATAACCAAATATATTACCAGAATCCCGATTCAACAATAAAAGAAATATCCGGAGAAATTCTGGTAATATTTAAAAATAAGGAATATAAAGAACTCACCCGGTATATCCACCCTGTTAAGGGTGTAAGGTTTTCACCATACAGTTATATTGATACAGTTTCAGACAGGGTATTTACACGAGATAATTATTTAGCACATTTCACCAAGCTTAAATCCGCGCCTTTATTCTGGGGATATTATGACGGTTCAGGTGATTCTATAAAGCTGACGGTAAAGAAATATTTCAAAAGATTTGTTTATGATGCTGATTTTCTGAATGCTGAAAAATTTTCTGTTAATTCAACTATTGGAAAAGGAAATACTATTAATAATATAGAGGCTATTTACAGCGGCTGTAAATATACTGAAAGCTACTTTTCAGGTTTCGAAGAAAAATACGGCGGTATGGACTGGCGCGCATTAAGGCTGGTGTTTAAAGAATATGAAGGAAAATTTTATCTGGTCGGCATTATACATGATGAATGGACGATATAAAATCTTAACCACGAATTTCACTAATTACTCGAATCAATAATTTACTGTCGTTGAATCTATTCCATTTAAGGGAAGAACCTGTAACAAAAGTATTTTTATGTAAAGTCCCATTTCAGACTTTTGTTAAAATTAAAATTTCAACTTTAAGTATTCAATAATCAGGTTGAGAAATTTATAATTGTTACAATCATTTAAATAAAATTATGCTTAAAAAAATACTCCGGTATATCAGTTTACAGACCGAAATCGAGGATTTTGATACAATCCACAGCCATATAATCAGCGGTATTGAATTTAAAGGCACCAAGCTGTGGATCCTGATGTTTGCAATTGTAATTGCATCAGTAGGATTAAACACAAATTCAACAGCAGTAATAATAGGCGCAATGCTGATATCTCCATTAATGGGTCCAATAAACGGAATAGGATATAGTATTGCTACATATGATTTTACTTTATTAAAAAGATCCATTAAAAATTTCACATTTGCCGTGCTAACAGGATTAATTGCATCAACCGTTTATTTTACTCTTAGCCCGGTATCAACTGCATATTCAGAACTGCTTGCCAGAACATCACCCACAATATATGATGTAATAATTGCGTTATTCGGCGGTTTAGCCGGAATTGTGGCCATAAGCAGTAAACTGAAAGGTAATATTATTCCGGGCGCAGCAATTGCAACAGCACTTATGCCGCCATTATGTACAGCCGGATATGGTATAGCAACAGGCCAGATATATTATTTTCTTGGAGCATTATACCTGTTTACAATTAATACAGTATTTATTGCAATTTCGGCAGTATTTATCTCTCAATTCCTTAAGTTTCCAATCCGTACAGTTGTTAATCCGGCAAGTAAAGCAAAGGTCAACAGGTATATAACTGTAATAATTTTATTAACATTGCTGCCCAGTATATATTTTGGTTATAATCTTGTGCAGAATGAAAAATTCAATACCGATGCCGAAAAATATACTGCAAGTATCACTTTTTTTGACGGCGCATACCTTATAAAAAATGAAATAATTCCAAATGAACGAAAAATAAGACTGATATACGGAGGCAATGAAATAAATGATAATTATAAAAGTGAGATAATTAACCGGGCAAAAGATTTCAATCTTGAAAACGCTGAAATAATTATTGAACAGGGTTTTTCATTGAACAGCCAGGAAATTAACGAAAATGAAGTGCTTAAAAACAGGCTTAATGCAATGAATCTTAATATTCAGAAAAAAGAAAAAACTCTTGATAGTTTACAAAGAATCCCGGAAAAAGGGCATGATCTGTATAATGAATTAAAGACACTATTCCCTGAAGTTTTAAGCTGCTCATTTGCAAATACAAAAAACTTTTCAGACAGCATTAAGGATTGGTATAATTATTCACTTGTAATTATTTATGTTCCAAAAAATAAAATAAGATCAGGTGATAAAAATAAAATTACGGATTGGATGGTTAAAAGGTTTAAAGATGAAAATATCAAAGTTATTTTTGAAGAAATAAACTGAAACAATTAAAATAATGAAATTTATTTCAACCAAAGGCTGGGTTTTATATGACGGAATGTGCGGTTTCTGCTCATGGTGGATACCGTTCTGGGAAAAAACCATAAACCGCACGGGTTATAATATAGCTATGCTTCAGGATAAATGGGTGCGCGATGAATTAAAATTACCCGGTGAGCTTGAAAACAGGGATATCATACTTTTATTTAAGGACGGCAGAAAGCTTGCAGGAGCAGATGCATATATTTTTGGTATGAAAACTGTATGGTGGTCTGCCCCTTTAGGTTACCTGCTTTCTATACCTCCATTCAGGCAATTAACATGGTTCTTCTACAGAATTTTTAACCGCAACAGGTTTTTTGTTTCAAAAATTTGCAGGCTAAAACCGGTTTTAAACAGTAAAACTGTTTAAAAATAAACAGTAATCCCTTTTTAAAAAAACAGTCATTTCTAATTTCATTTATTACTTAAAAACAATAATTTATATTGCAGTATGAACATAAAAATTTCCTTTAAATTATTAAACAATATTCTGCATAAATAAATCTGTTAATTAAAATGGAACCTACCGGTTATAACTTACTTCATGATCCATCCAGAAACAAAGGTACCGCATTTACAAAAGAAGAACGGGAAAAATATAAACTAAACGGTTTGCTGCCCGAAGCTGTAGAAACAATCAAAACCCAGCTGCTGAGGGTTAACGAACAGGTTGACCGTTTTAATATACCGATCAATAAATATGTTTACCTGCTGCAGCTGCTTGATAACAATGAAACCCTGTTTTTCAGAACTATCATGGATAACCCGGTAAAATATATGCCGATAATATACACGCCTACAGTAGGCGATGCATGTATTCAGTTCGGTCATATTTTCAGAAGGCCGCGCGGTATGTATTTATCAATCAACGATAAAGGGAAAATAGCAACAATACTCAGGAACTGGCCCGTAAAGGATGTAAGGTTTACTGTAGTAACAGACGGAGAAAGGATACTGGGGCTTGGTGACCTTGGAATGTCCGGCATGGGAATTCCGATTGGCAAGCTGTGTTTATATACAGCTTGCGCAGGTGTGCCTCCGCAGCTTACGCTGCCTGTTGTACTGGATGCAGGAACAAACAATGAAGACCTGCTGAATGATCCTTTATACACAGGTTTAAAAATTAAACGCGTCCGCGGCAAAGAGTATGAAGAATTTATTGATGAATTTGTTTATGCAATTAATGAAGTTTTTCCGGGAATATGCATTCAGTGGGAAGATTTTGCAGGAACAAATGCCATTAAGATACTTGATAAATACAGGGATAAAGTTTGCTGTTTTAATGATGATATACAGGGTACTGCGGGAGTAATTGATTCAGGTTTGCTGACGGCATGTAAATTATCAGGCGTGCCGCTTGAAGAACACAGGTTCCTTTTCCTAGGTGCAGGCGCTGCAGCAGTTGGAATTGCAGACCTGATGGTAAAAGTACTGATGGAACACGGTGTTTCAAAAGAAAAAGCATACGCCAGCTTCTGGCTGTTTGACAGGAAAGGAATGGTTTCAAGAAAACGCAATGACCTTGAAGACCATAAAAAACCGTTTGCCAATAATGATCTTGAAATTACCGATTTCCTGGAAGCAATAAAAACCGTTAAGCCAACTGCAATTGCCGGGTTAAGCACTATTAAAAGCGCATTTACAAAAGAAATGATAGAGCTGATGAGCGAACTGAACGAAAGACCGATCATTTTTCCGTGCTCTAATCCAACATCGCACTCAGAATGCACGGCAGAAGAAGCTTATACATGGAGCAAAGGAAAGGCAATATTTGCAAGCGGAAGCCCGTTCCCCCCGGTAAAGATAAATGATAAAATAGTTTACCCCAGCCAGGGAAATAACGTTTATATTTTTCCTGCTATGGGGCTGGCAGTACTTGCAACAAAAGCAAAACGCGTTACTGATGAAATGTTCATAGCAGCGCTGTATTCGCTTTCAAACCAGGTATCAAAGACAAACCTTGAAATGGGACTTATATTCCCGCCTGTACAGGAAATAAGGCAGGTAGCTGCCAGAATGGCTGCTGATATTGCAAAATATATATTTGATTCAGGCCTGGCGGGCGTAAAAAGACCTGAAAACATCGAATTATTCATAAAAGATATGATGTATAAACCCGAATACAATTAAGTTTATATATTACATCCGGATATATTATAACTCATTGAATTATCAATCTAACATTAGTATCTTAGATTTAATTTAATAAAACATAAATTTGGGAATTTTAAAGATTTTCCGTAAAGAGCAGCCGGAAAACCTGAATACCTCAGGTTATGAAGAATTTTTAAAAGTCTATCCTGAATTTTCTGAAACCGCATTTCTTGATGATCTGAGAAATAAAGAATATAAAAGACTTGATAAAAAACAGCATGTTTACCTTGATTATACCGGCGGTAATTTATATTCAGAAAGCCTGCTGAGGGAACACCTTGAATACCTGAAAGAAAACCTGTTCGGCAACCCGCACTCTACCAATCCAAGCTCATTGCTGGCTACAAAAAAAGCTGAAGATGCACGTTCATATGTTCTGAAATATTTTAATGCAGAAGATGATTATATGTGTATATTCACTTTAAATTCATCAGGTGCATTAAAAATAGTAGGCGAGTGTTACCCTTTTAACAGCACCAGCCATTTCCTGCTTTCATATGATAACCATAATTCAGTTAACGGGATAAGGGAATTTGCCAAAAACCAGGGAGCATCCTTTTCCTATATCCCCATAAACTATGAAGATCTCCGTATAAACGAGCAGGCATTATATTCTTCACTTGATTCTTACAGCGAAAAATCAAACAAGCTGTTTGCATTCCCCGCTCAGTCAAATGTATCAGGTGTAAAACATCCCCTTAAATATATTGATGAAGCCAGATCCAAAGGCTGGGATGTACTGCTTGATGCTGCAGCATTTGTGCCATCCAGCAGACTTGACCTTAAAAAAGTTCAGCCTGATTTTGTTTGTGTTTCATTTTATAAAATTTTCGGCTACCCAACCGGAATAGGCGCTCTGCTTGTAAGGAAAGAAATGTTCAGCAAGCTTAAAAAACCCTGGTTTGCAGGCGGTACTGTTAAGCTTGCATCTGTGCTGGTGGATAAACATTACTTAACACATAATCATGAACGCTTTGAAGACGGCACTATAAATTACCTCGGGCTTCCTGCGGTTGAAAACGGTTTAAGGTTCATTGAATCAGTTGGAATCGAAAATATTAATAAAAGGGTTTCAGTTTTAACTGATTTTACCCTGAAAAAAATGCAGGAGCTGAAACACTCTAACGGGCGGAATCTTATACAGGTTTTCGGTCCGCAGGATAACTATAGCCGGGGTGGAACGATCATTTTCAATTATTTTGATGTTAACGGCAAAAAATATCCGTTTGATTATATCCAGGAGCTTTCAAACAGTGAAAATATCTCGCTTCGCACAGGCTGTTTCTGCAATCCGGGAATTGATGAAGTTAATACCTGCTTAAATACAGAAGAGCTGAAAAATTATTTTGACAGCCGCGAAATTATTGACTACAATGAAATGTATGATTTCCTGGGCAAGCTTAGAGGCGCTGTAAGGATCTCAATGGGAATTGTTTCTAATTACAGTGATATTGAATATTTCCTCAGCTTCAGCAGGAAATTTTTAGATAAGGAATTAAACTAATGGGTACCAAAGATAAACGCATAGATGCATACATAGCAAAATCACAGGATTTTGCAAAACCTGTTATGGAACACTTACGAAAACTTATCCACAAAACCTGTCCGGAAGTAATCGAAACCATAAAATGGGGTATGCCGGCATTTGATTACAAAGGACCGTTCATAGGTTTTGCTGCATTTAAAAAACATGCTGTATTAAGCTTCTGGAAAGCTGCATTAATGAAGGACAGCAAAGTATTAACCGGCAAAGAAACTAAAGGAGCAATGGGCAACCTGGGCAGAATTGAATCAATTGATGACCTGCCAAAAGATTCAATTTTGGTAAAATGGATTAAAGATGCCATGAAACTGAATGAAAGTGGGGTTAAATTTAAACCTTCGGCAAAACCTAAACATGAGCGAAAAGAATACGGAATGCATCCTGATCTTGAAAAAGCACTGAACAAAAATAAATCTGCTAAAAAAACGTATGAAGCATTTTCACCTTCACATAAACGTGAGTACCTTGAGTGGATAGGTGAAGCAAAAACTGATGAGACCCGGAATAAAAGGATTGAGACCGCTATTGAATGGATGACTGAAGGCAAATCAAGGAATTGGAAATACCAAAAGAAAAAATAACTCTTCAAAATGAAATTTATATTGATTTTACTGTTTTTTTCAATAACATCAGTTAATGCACAGCTGCTGCTTAAAGGAGAAACTGAAGTTTTCAGGTTTAAAACCAAATCAGGTAAAACTGCAGTTGTTTGTACCGGCGAAAACAACAGTTATATAGTTTACAGGTTCGGGACAAATAAAAAGGTAGAGCTTGAGTATCCCGCTGCAAAAAACAATGATTCATGGCAGCTTTTCACTTACAGCTGGTATTTCCGCGGCGGCGGAAAAGAAAATGCCGGGCTGGACCTGAACTATCTGACATTTGAAAATAACGGGTATGTTTACAAATTGTACCAGGAGTATTCTGCCGAAGATAACAGTGAATCGGCGGGTATCCTGGTTACCGGAGCAAACAACGAAGAAACCGACTTTAAAGCAGTAAAAAATTCCGTAAAAGGATCTTTAATTGACCTTAGATACAACGATAAAATTAAAAAAGAGCAGTAAACAAATTAAAGTTTCAATAAATTTTAATTACATCCTCCTCATTTTTACGTTTTAACTGAGGGATTACACAATTTTCTGCCGGATAACCAACAGGAATTAATAAAAATGGCCGTTCATTTTCAGGTCTTTTTAAAATTTTTGTCAAAAATCCCATCGGACTTGGAGTATGAGTAAGTGCGCATAATCCGGCATTATGGATTGCAGTCAGTAAAAAACCGCAGGCTATTCCAACAGATTCGTTAACATAATAATTCTGCAGCTTTTCCCCGGTATCTGAAATATCATACAATTTTTTGAAAATAACGATTAAATACGGAGCTGATTCAAGGAACGGTTTATTCCAGTCTGTACCGAATTTTTCCAGGTCTTTTAACCACTGTTCATCCATTCTGCCGTGATAGTTTTCGTATTCTTCTTCTTCGGCAGCAATTCTTATCTCATTTTTTAATTCTTTATCTTTAACAATGCAGAATGTCCATGGCTGTTTATGTGCACCAGAAGGGGCTGAAGATGCAGTCATTACGATATTTTCTACAATACCTTCCGGAACTTCTTTATCTGAAAATTCACGTATGCTTCTTCTTGAATCCATAAATTTTCTGAATTCTGATGATCTTTCAAGCATTTCTTCGCTGCTGAAATTTAACGGAATGTATTTAATATATTTCAATTATGATTACCCCGGATATAATTTTCATTTTCTTTTCTTATGCTTAAAAAAATAAAGAATAATAAATGATAAAATTAAAAACCCCGCTGCAATTAAAGTAGTTAAATTTAAGTTTTCCAAATATTATTTATCCCTGTACTGTATGTACCATTTTTCAAGGAAATTTATAATTGCAAATCTTATATCATTGCACAGGTCATTTTTATCAGCCGGGTCAGGTTCTGTGATCTTAATTATACCCGGATTTTCTTTTGTAAGGTAACCAAAGTTCGATTCCATCCCGGTTAGCAGGTAATCTGATACAGCGGCTTTATAAATTTTATTATCATCAATAGGATCACCTTTAACTTTATAACCAGCGGCAGTTTTTTCCATTCCGTAATACTGCAGGTACCCCCCGGAGCCGGGCTGGGAAAATCCGGTTTCAATGATCTGTTTTAGCAATGAACCTTTCAGCTCAGCCTTTAATATCTTTCCACCAAACGGCAGCACACGGATTATATCATACTGTGTTACTTCGCCGGTAAGTATATCGTCTATTCTGATTGCTCCGCTGTTAAAAAATGCCAGGTCAACATCCTTTGCTGCATCATACATTGAATTTCCTATAAGGTAACCCATAGCGCACTGGCTGTAGCGGACAGTTTCTTCCCTTCCGTCAAGTGTATCTTTTTTCAGGTCAAAAACCATTTTCAGCGGATCAAATCCTTTATCCAGAAAACCTTTAAATGCCCGTGTAACCCATGTATCAACAAGCTCCTTTACAACAGGGTCTTCAGGAACTGATCTATCTATACTAACCAGCTCAGATCTGATTTCCGTCAGTTTGTTCTGCTCATTAAAAATCAGTCTGTGAACATAAACAGTCCGCGCATTTGCATCAGCTTTTGTGATTATTGTTTCGCCGACCTTATGCATCATATTAACGTGTTCATGTCCGCCCATTATCAGCTTAAGCTCAGGCAGCTCTGCTGCCAGCTTTTTATCCTCATCAATGCTTAAATGAGTAATTCCAATAAGGTAATTAATGCTGTCCTTAATTTTTGAAAAGACCTGCTTTGTAGTTTCGTAATAATCGGTATAGCTTACGTAAGGCTGCTTATTTGAATTAATACAAATACCTGTTAATCCAAGCTTTATGGGGTTATTTTTTATATAACCGGGAATTTCCAGAATTTTATATTCCTGTAAGTTCATTCCATTTTGTGTAAACGGTACAGTATTACCATCCTGATTTTTAAATGTATTTGATGATATCCATTCAAACTTAGATTCATTGATCCTTTCCTGCAGAACATCAATCTTATAATCAAATTCATGGTTTCCGAATGTAACATAATTTAACCCGATAGCATTCAGAACATCTATCATCTGCCTGCCGTTGATGCGTTTATCTTCAAATGTGCTTGTGCTTAAAGCGCTGGGTGAAATAAAATCTCCGGATAATACTACATATGTATACGGATTATCTTTTTTAATTTTATCGATGATAGTTTTAACCCGTGCCAACCCGCCGTATTTGCCGCCTTCAAGCGGGGCAATTTCATAAACATCATTCAGCTGGATAAAAACTACCTCAGCGGTTTGCCCGTAAAATGAGCAAACCATCAATATAACAAGCAGGATACTTTTGATCATTTATATTTCAAAATATTTCCGAAACCGGTTTTATGGATTGGGCGGCGGTTCTTCACCCGTTTCTTCGGGCGAGTTTTCATCGTACCAGTCTGAATCCTCATCAACTTCGGCAAGAAGCTCACGCGCATATGCTTCATCATCTGGCATTACCTGGAAATCAACAGGAAATGCATTGATTGGTACAACACCCTGCATATTATCGCCTTTGGCAAGATATTTAATTCCGGCTTCATCCAGAATTGATTTAACCACTGCAACAATCGCCATATTATCGGTCTTAAATACCGATACAAGAAATTCTTCGTTAAGTCCCCCGTTGTTTCCGTCGATACTGTTTGGACTTACATTTTCATCTGTTTCTTCAGGCATAACTTTACTCCGTTTATTTAATTAATTTTTAATGATCTTATTTTATATGCAAGCATTAATGTAAATATACCGCTTAATACAGCAAATATACCAATAACCATTAATATCACACCTGCGCCGCTTATCAGATTGCCTGCAAGTATGATTCCGAAGATAACCGAAATCACTCCGTTAAGAACCATAAACCATTCATTAGTAATTACTTTTCGAAGCCTGATGGCTAAAAATATCTGTGTAACACCGCTGAGTATTGCCCATGCAGCAATAAATATCATAATTCCGCCGACTGCAAAAACCGGATTTATATATACAATTATTCCGGCAAGTATAAATATCAACCCTTCTGCTATCCGCAGGAATTTATTTTCAGATTCACCTAAAAATGCCAGTGTAATTATAAAAAAACCTGAAAGGACAGCAAAAAAAGCAAAAAGCGTAATTAATGAAAAAATTACCAGGTATGGTGAAACCAGTGATAAAATTCCGAAAAGTATGAATAATACTCCCCTTACGGCAACTAACCACCAGGTTTTCTGCAATGTTTCAGTCATTTGTTCTGCCTCCCTATAACTGATATTTGAATTTATAATTCAACCGGTTCAAACTCTGCAAACAAACTGCTGCTTTCGGGAACATCAACCAGTTTTATATATTGGCAGCAAGCCTCAAACTCTCCCCACATTTTATGCACCCTTGGGTGCTTGTGTGCATCTTCAATTGCTTTTGCTGATACCCATTCAAATACTTCAAGTATTGTGCCGTCTTTTGCCTTCATAGCAGTAACTTCTCTTTCAGAAGCCATACCAAGCTCTCTTAAGATAGGTACATGGGTTTTCACAACTTCCAGCAATTCTGCATCTTTGCCCGGTTTTGGCTTATAAACTGAAATAACTATTATTCCCATTTAAATATAAAATTAAAAATACACAGCCATTAATTGTAACTTAAGAATGAATTATTAAAGTTAAAAGCATAAAAAATTAATTTTCCAGTATTTCCAATGCTTTTTCAAGGAATTCATCCCGTTTTTCTGTTATCCCTTTAATTGTTCTTTTTACCGGAATATCCGGGTGAATACCAACTCCGTGATGCGGTGTGTCATCGTGT
>LLZO01000191.1 GCA_001567545.1 Candidatus Tepidiaquacellales bacterium OLB5 | reverse complement strand
ATTAAAAGAAATGCCAGTGCAATGAATACAATAAACATTATAAGGCTTCGTTTAATGAGTGTAAAAACCAGATCCTTTCTGCCGGTATCAGAAATACGTGTTATAAAGCTGCGGTATGTAAGCTCTAAACTGCTCATTAATTGGTATTTAGAGGGCGTAATTTCAGCAGAAAATTGATGGTTTATTTACTTATTTAAGCATAATTATGCTAATATTGTTCCCAAAAAACAAGAGAAATTAAATTGGTTTAATTTGACACTATTTGCTTATTTTTTTCATCCAAAACAATATATTTGCAATATTATAAATGTTGTATTATATTAGTTGTGGGATTTCCCACTTAACTATTTTTTATAAATATAATGCAGATAAAAGTAACAAAAAAGTATACTACAAAACTTGATTCAAAAAAAAGGATGACTATCAGAAATCCGGATTATGAATATTACCAGGTAAATATATTTGATGACGGAAAAATTTTACTTGAACCGAAAATACTGGTTGATGCTCATGAGGTGTCTTTGAATACTCTTAAAATGATGGATAAAGCGGTAAAGAACCTTAAAAAAGGTGTAGTTTCCAAACCGATTGATTTCAAAAAGTACTTATCGGTAAAGGATTAAGTTATCTTGGAATTTGAGATTTTAATGGGCGTTCCGGAAATGAAGTCCTTTTGGGAAAAACTCTCACAGCTTGCTGATATAGATAAGTTAAAAGGTAAGGAAAAGAAATTGTTCAAAAAAATGGTCAAAACATTCAATTTTCTTTCCCAAAACCCAAAACATAACAGCCTTAATTCTCACGAGATATTTCCGCTAACTCAAAGGTATGGAATAAAAGTCTGGCAGTCATATCTTGAAAACAAAACACCTTCAGCAGGAAGGTTATATTGGGTATATGGCCCCGGGAAAAATCAAATAACAATTATAGGGTTAGAACCTTATCCTGAAGATAAAAAAAGTAAAGGATATGATAAAATTATTTTATCTTCTTTGCCAAAGCAAAACTGATATTTAAAGAATTAAATTATCCAGTTAATTATTAAGCACATAAACAATTATATTTGTTCCCATCTTGAATGATTCCTCGCGTTTCTCCGGCGGGTCTTCGTGTTCCCGCGGATTTGCCCAGCCGTCTGAAATATTTGTCTCATATGTATAATACACACACAGCCTGCCGTTAAGGTAATAGCCGAAACCCTGCGGCGGCTTGCCGTCGTGTTCATGTATTTTTGGCAAACCGTTTGGAAAGCTGAAATGCGAGCTGTAAATTTTGTGGTCAAATGGCAGTTCCTGCATTTTCTGATCTGGGAAAACTTTTTCAATTTCCCTGCGGAACGATTTATCCATTCCGTAATCATCATCTGCATATA
>LLZO01000190.1 GCA_001567545.1 Candidatus Tepidiaquacellales bacterium OLB5 | reverse complement strand
GAGCCTACTTCGTCGTGCATATCGTTAGAAATCCTGAGTCTTTCTTTTTCAATTGCCTGCTGCTGCCGGATTTTATCCAGCTTTTTCTTATATCGCCGGGCTGTTATAAATCTTATTGTTAACCCGAATAAGAGTGCTAAGGAGATGATCCAAATTACAGTAAACCACCACGTTTTCCACCAGGGAGGCAGAATTAAAATTTTAAGTGATGTGCCCTGTTCATTAAAAACTCCGTCATCGTTTGTTCCTTTTACACGGAATATATATTCACCAGGATTCAGATTTGTATAATGAGCTGTTCTTAAATTTGAAAATTGTGACCATTCGTTTTCAAATCCTTCCAGTTTAAATGAATACTTGTTTTTTAAAGGGTCTTTAAAATCAAGAGCACAATACTCAAATGTCAATGAATTATCACTATAACTTAATTCAATTTCCTCTGTAACATTTATATTACTCTTTAAAACAGAAGTATCTGAGGGAATAACAGATATATCATGAATTTTTAAATCAGTAAAAATAACATTTGGGGTTATCTGATTTAAAGGCGCTGGATAAAAACTGACCATACCGTTTTTACCGCCCATAAAAATCCTGCCATCAGGCGATTTATAGACTGAAGTGGTTAAGAAATCTTTTATTTTTAATCCTTCTGGTTCTCCAAAATTTTTAAATTGTTTCCTTTCGGGGTCAAACCTTGATATTCCAAGTCTGTTAGTAAGCCATAACATACCTGAATTATCTTTTATCAGGTTATTTACAAATCCTGAAGGCAACCCGCTTTCTATTGAAAAACTTTGAAATTTAAATGAATTCTCATCGAAATAATTGATTCCTGAGTAGAAACTTGCAGCCCAAAGATTTTTATTATCATCTTCAGTAATCATAGAAAAACCCCGGAATGATCTTTCATCATAAAATTCTTCAAAAATATCTTTTTCACGATTGTATTTATATATGCCACGCGACCCTGAACAAGCCCACAATATCCCATCTGAATCTTCAAAAAAAGATCTGACTGTTGCTATGTTATAATGTTTAAAGGTTTTATTTCCATTATCATATTTATCAATTGTATTATCTGTTGAAACCCAAATAACAGCAAATTTATCTTCATAAATATTATCAGGTCCGTCAGGTCCCATAGTGAATGAATCATTAGGGTTATGTTTAAAATTAAGATAGCTCATTGAAGTTGTGTCAAACTTATACAACCCGCTGAATGTTGCCGCCCAAAGATTTCCTTTGTTATCAAAAAATATGTTCGAAACGGAATTGCTTCCGAACTGTTTAGGGTCTCTGTTAGGATTGTTATCTTTCAAATAATGATCAAAACTATTTGTATTTATTTGCCATTTATATAATCCATTGGTTGTTGCCAGCCATATATCTTTTTTGTTAACCGATTTAATATCCTGAATACCGGCATTATTGATCATTTTATTAAAAAATTCATCATCTGAATAATTTATAAATACCTGAGAATTTTTTGAATAAGTATGCAATGCCTCTAAGTCTCCTATCCAGATCAAGCCGGTTTTATCCTGAAAAATACTGTAAGCGTAGTTTATATCATTTTCAGAAATCATATCATCTCTTTTTATGCCGATAAAATTATTGGTTTCTTTATTAAATAAAATCACTCCTTCTCTGTATGTTCCAATCCAAACCAAATCATTGTTATCAACAAATATTGTTGTAATTATTGCCGATGGATTAATATTTTCTCCGGTTATATAAAAATATTTTATATCATTATTAACCGGATTCAATTCTGCTATAACCCGATTCTTAAATGCAATCCAAATGCTGCCTTTATTATCTTTACAAAGGGCGTGAATAGAGTCAGATACAATATTATAACTGCTCATTTCATTACTTGAAAATCTAATAAACTTATCCTTTTCCTTTTCATATTTGCATAGACCTTTAGTGAAGAAACTAATCCATAGTTCTCCACTGTCATCAATTACTATATCTGATAATGTATCGCTGTTTATTGAATTAGTATTATTTAATGCATGGTTAAACTGTTGAAATTTTTTTGAGTTTGTATCAAAAGAAAATAAACCCATATCATCAGTACTTAACCAAAACATACCATTTTTACCTTCCTGAACGCAATAAACTGAAGGTAATGATGATTGTGTACTTTCATCTTTTATTTTATAGAAGTAAAAGCAGTCTTTCTTTCTATTATACTTTCCCAAAATATTTTTACCTGCTGCCCAGAGATCTTTATTATTATCTTCAAATACATAAAAAATTTCCGGATAAAAGACTGTATCATTTACACCAATAAAAGTATTATATGTTTGGAATTCATATCCATCATATTTTACGACTCCCCCCAGTACAGGAAACCAAATGAATCCAATATTGTCCTGTGTGAATGAAAGAGGAGCTGTTCCTGAAGGAAGGCCATCTTTTAAACCAATTTTATTGAATCGAAAAATTTCCTGGGAAAAAGCTATATTTATCAATACAAATAATGATAGAAAAACTACTGTAAGCGTTTTTGAGAGCAAATAATAAATTTTTAAAGTCATCAATTTTTTAAACTATTCACCTTAATTAATGCAAAATTTTAAACATTAATTTTTAGTTAATCCTGATAATTAGCAGTTTGTGAATTAACTTTTTAAAAATAAGGGTACTAACGGAATAATCACGTGATTACAGTATGAACGAAATTGGTTTAAGATACTAATTTATTTTAAACAATAATAGCACTCTAATTGATAATTAAAATTGATTTAAGTCAATTAAATGAATTGAATATAACTCCTGTCAACAAAGTTTCAGCAACACACTTCAAAAATGGGCTAAAATTGAACAATTTTG
>LLZO01000189.1 GCA_001567545.1 Candidatus Tepidiaquacellales bacterium OLB5 | reverse complement strand
TTTTTTAATCTATTACCCATTTTTTATTATTTATTTCACAAAGATAAAAAAGAATTAACTCTATATATTACCAGATAATGATAATATTTCCGGATGAGAAAATGAATTTTAGCTTCTGATAATGATATTAATAAAGGTATTATTGAATTCTGTTAGAGCAGAAAAAAATAGCTATTTCTTTCTATAAACCCTAATTATTGAGTTTGCTCTGTTGAGCACTTCATTTTTTAACTTTGCCGGAGCTATAACTTCAACCATATCCCCCCATCCCATTACCCATGAAACAAGTTCATAAGAAAGTTTAACTTTCATCTTTAAAATAATGCCGTCACCAGCATATTCAACTTCCTGGTTTTCCATCCACTGTTTTTGGTCAATGTAGCCATCCATTTGACGGTTAAATTTTAATACCACATTAATTTCCTCTCCCCCGGTATAAATACCCCAACTGTTTCTGAATATTTCAGTTAATGAAGGAACATCAAACTTATACTTAGTTTTCAACACCTTGATTTCTTCAAGTGTTTCAATTCTGAAGAGCTTAACATCACGATTTTCGTAAGCAATCAAATAAAAGGATTTACCTCCATCTAAAAGATACAGCGGACTGATTACTTTCACAAACTTTTCACTATCCGGAGAATATCGGTACGTTAACTGCACTTCAAATTTATCTCTGATTGCTTTAAGTATGTTAACAAATATGCTAAGGGTTTTTTCTTTAAATTTATTTTTTAATAATGATAAATTTTTAAATTCTAGGGGTGAACTTAGAGCATAATAAGAGCGTATAAGCTTATTCAGGTCCTTTAAAGAAAAATATGCTAACAGTCTGCTCTTTCGCGAGTGAATATCAGCACCTATTGTGCGTAAAGCTTTTAAATCACGGCGAATAGTTGTAGGGCTTGCTTTATATAAATCAGCCAAATCATATTCTGAATAAAATCCAGGCTTTTCATAAACCATTGCTGCAATTTCGATTTGACGCTGAAGTTCACTTATTTGTTTCTTCATGGTTCATTGTAAAATTTAAATTAAATACAATTTAATATTAATTTATATTTCAATAAATGTTTAATATTAATCCGTAAAATATCTAACTAAAAATACTAACGTCTTTAGAAGAAAAATTATCATCATATGATATGATATCAGGCTGAAAATAATTTAACTTTGAATAAATTATAGGAGGTGTATCATGAAAACATTAATATTTGTTTATTTTTTTAGTTTTTTTTTTATTCAGACTTTATTCACACAAAACGATATTCTTACAAATGAAACTCTGCTTAGTAATACTTCTTCTGCAGATATCTATTCAAA
>LLZO01000188.1 GCA_001567545.1 Candidatus Tepidiaquacellales bacterium OLB5 | reverse complement strand
TTTTTTCATTTTCGGCCGGCCTGCCGCAGTATTTTGTCATCAGTTCTTCAAGTTCTTTGGGATTACCGGCATCCGGGTGAGCATCATATAATACAACTCCCTTATTTAGAATTATAACCCTGGTGCAAATTTTTTCCGCACTTTCAACCAAATGAGTGGAATAAAAAAAAGTTTTTCCTTTGTTCCTTAATTCTTCCACCAGGTTTCTTATTACAAGCGTAGTACTGAAATCTATCCCGCTTAACGGCTCATCCCATATAATAACATCCGGGTCATGAATTAAAGATGAAATAATAAGCACTTTCTGCCTCATCCCCTTTGAAAAAGAATACATCGGGGTATTGATCTCATTTTTAAGATCGAACATTTCCATAAAACCAAATATTCTTTTCAGGTATATATCCTTCGGGATATCATACATCCTGCAGACAAATTCAAGGAAATCCAGAGGTGTAAGTGAAAGGAATAATGCACCGGATTCCGGAACGTATCCTATCGATCTTTTGATTATTTCCGCATCAGTTCTGTAACTGAACCCGTTCACAGTTACTTCTCCGGAATCAGCTTCAAGAATTCCGCAAAGTATTTTTATAGTTGTACTTTTACCAGCTCCGTTTGAACCCAGGTATCCGCATACTTCTCCCGGGGGGATAATAAAAGAAATATTATCCAGGGCTTTAATATTGCCCGGGTAAATTTTTACCAGGTTTTGTACTGTTATCAATTATTCAGATTTGCTTAAGTTATTCGGTTAAATTTTGATCTTGAAATAAAATTGCTTCCCTTTTCGATAAACCTGTATAAAACATCCGTATTTTTTGTAATACCTATCCTTTTAGTACGTTTTATCACTGGTTTATGGAGACCTCCCGGTTCTGTAATAAACAATACATCACCGCTCAGGTTTTCACCGTTTAGTGAAGTACTTATTTCCATTGCTTTAGTCAGCTTTCCGGGTCCGCTGCATAATGAATAAATATCGTTTATTCCCCTGTTCTTTTTCATATACTCAATTCCTGTCAAAGGCTCAACAGCCCTGATAAGAACAGCATGTGCAGTGCCTTCTTTTCCGATTACTGCATTTATACAGTAATGATTCCCATAAGTAAAATAAACATATGCAATTCCTCCTTCTGAAAACATAAACCTGTTTCTTTGTGTTAAGCCCTTATATGAATGGGAAGCAGCATCCCTGCTTCCAAGATATGCTTCAGTTTCAACAATCTTCCCGGAATAAATCCTGTCCTCTTTTACTCTGACCAGAATTTTACCGACAAGTTCTTTAGCTGCTTTAAGGCATGGCTGCATGTAAAATTCTTTATTCAGTTTTTTGTACTTCAACTATTGCTTTCAGTCCGGCTTAAAAAAAACCAATACTTATCCCGTTTACACTATTTTAACTTTATTCATTCAACAAACAATATTCAATCAAACAAACCGTTTTGCGGTTTACTTTTTTTCTTTGAAAGCCCTAAATGAGAATATGCAAGGTCAGTTGCTTCCCTTCCCCTGGATGTTCTCCTGATAAATCCTTCCTGCACAAGGAAAGGTTCATATACCTCTTCAATTGTTCCCGGCTCTTCACCAACAGAAACAGCAATTGAATTAAGCCCGACCGGTCCGCCCTTATATGTTTCAATTATAGTTGTAAGTATTCTTTTATCCAGTTCGTCAAGTCCAAGGTGGTCAATTTCCCAGTTGTTAAGGCATTCATCGGCAACATCTTCAGTAATTATACCTTTATTTTTTACTATAGCAAGGTCTCTTGTAAGCTTAAGCAGCCTGTTTGCAATTCTGGGTGTTCCCCTTGCCCTTCTGGCAATAATTGCGGCTCCGTTATCATCTATCTTAATCTTTAAAATTCCAGCTGATCTCCTGACAATTTCTGCAAGTTCATCGATGTTATAATAATTAAGCCTGCATCTTATGCCGAACCTGTCTAACAGAGGAGAGCTTAACAAACCTGCGCGTGTAGTAGAACCGATGAGCGTGAATTTTTCAAGCTGCAGGCTTACACTTCTTGCACCCGGACCCTGCTCAATAATAATATCCAGCTTATAATCTTCCATTGCAGAATAAAGATATTCCTCAATTACTTTCGGGATCCTGTGAATTTCATCTATGAATAATATATCTTTCGCTTCAAGTTTAGTAAGCATACCGGCAATATCACCGGGTTTTTCCAGCACCGGACCTGATGTAGATATTATTCGTGAACCCATTTCTGATGCTATAATATATGCAAGCGTAGTCTTACCCAGACCCGGCGGTCCGGTAAATAATACATGGTCAAGGGAATCATTTCTCTTTTTTGAGCTCTCAATTGAAATGCCGATATTTCTTTTTATCTTATCCTGACCGGTGAATTCATTAAAGTTATCAGGCCTAAGCTCATTCAGTATTTCCCTGTCTTCAGGTTGTTTTTCAGGTGAGAATTTTCCTGTATTCCTGCTGTTCAATTATTTATTATGATTTAAAAGTTAATCCGAATTTTCTTTTATAGTTGTTAAAGTAATGATATGCCAGCTTACACCTATACCTATTACTGCCAGCAGTAACTTTACAAAAAAATTATCGGTGGCATACATTGCAGAAAAAAATATACCTGCCAGTAAAAAAAATATAGTGATAACTTTGCTTTTAACTGTCATACCGCCTTTTACCCTGTAGTTCCTCAGATATTTTCCGAAAACTCTGTTGGTATGAAGCCATTTATGGAATTTTTCAGAGCTTCGTGCAAAGCACCATGCAGCCAGAATAAAAAATATTGTAGTTGGAAGTAATGGCAAAAACATTCCAAGTATTCCAATACCAACCAAAACAAATCCGCTGATAAGTAAGATCCATCTTATAAAAGGGTTCTGATGAATCGAAATTTCATCATTTATACTGTTTTTTGAAGAATTTTCAGTCATAACCCTTCAAATTTGAGGAATTATTCTGATTATAAAAAGTGCCTGTAAATACCCTTAAATAAAAAGGCTGTAACCCTTTAAGTTACAGCCTTTAATAAATTATATATTGCTTATTCTGAAGAAATTCAGAATACAAACCTGATTATTTTGTTCTCTTAAACTCTATCCTTCTGTTTTTGAGCATATTTTCTTCACTATCATTCGGAGCAATTGGGTTATCTTCACCATAACCAATAGTTGTAATTCTGTCAGGAGCTATCCCTTTTGCAACAAGCCAGTCTTTTACAGAACTTGCTCTCTGTTCACTAAGTACCTGGTTCTTGGAATTGGAACCCCGGCTGTCTGTATGACCGGATATTTCAACTTCAATGTTCGGATTATTCACCATAGTGTTGTAAGCCTTCAACAGCCTTTCTTCCGAATCCGGGGTTATTCTTGCGCTGTTGGTTTCGAAGTTTATTCCTTCAAGTATAATTACTTCTCCAACTTTAATTTCTTCCTTAACAACATCGTCTTCAGGATTAAGCGGGTCAGTTCCGCGTCTAACTTCTGTACCGTCATCAACACTGCCGTTATCAGTATCTGCTTTTAACGGGTTTGTTTTATATTTAATAACTTCATCACCATCACCAAGTAAATCGCCATCTGTATCAGTTACTAGCGGATTTGTTTTAAAATCATTTACTTCCTGCCCATCGCCAAGTCCGTCACCATCTGTATCCTGCAGAAGTGCGTTAGTCATGTACGATGTGACTTCAGAACCGTCACGCAGTCCGTCGCCGTCTGTATCTGGATTATTTGGTTTCGTCAGATATTTCTTAACTTCGTCGCCATCGTTTAAACCGTCTCCGTCAGAATCCGGATTTTTAGGGTCTGTGAAATAAGTTTTTACTTCTTCTCCATCTTTTAAACCGTCACCATCTGTATCCGGATTTTCAGGATCTGTTCCGTATATTTCTTCTTCATCATCATCATATAATCCATCCCTGTCTGTGTCATCTTTGCCTGTTCTTCCGGTAACTACCAAACCTAAACCGTAGTTAAACCAGCCGTCCTTTGGATCGCCTATAACAATACCATTAATTTTATCAGTTAATGTCATTGCTGTACCAACTTGTATATCAAGCAGTACCTGCTTGGAAAGCTTGATTTCCATTCCAGCGCCAACCGGGAAAAATGCATCCCACCTGTTTATCTCATCTGTTGAGTCATCATATTGGTAATTATACGATGTAAACTCAGGAATTGTTTTCAATTCATGTTTAACTAATCCGCCTCCTAAATATAAGTATGGATTGACATGTTTCATTTTCGGGGCAAATGGTTCTAATCTTAAACGAAGGTCAATTGGTATCAGATTGGCTTCTACTTTACCTTCACCGTTTCCATTGTATTGGTCTTTTTGTTTCCACTTTAAAAAACCGCCTCCAATTTCTACATCAACATATTTACCTATTTCAATTGCAATAAAAGCTCTCGCCATAAATGAACTGAGATCTTTTACAAATTCACCGCTGGGAGAAATAACAAAATAATGTGCTCCGCCTTTTACTTTATAATCCTTAAACTGGGCGTTAACACCGGTTGAAATAAGTAAAACGAAAAATAGAATACTAATTTTTTTTCATATTTACCTCACTTTAATGTAAAACGTTATTAAATTGGAATAGACAAAGATAAGCAAAATCTTACATTTTTACAAATTTCAATATCTAAATTAGTTAGGAAGGATTTTTGCATCATTTAAAAATTTTGAAAAAATTTGTTAAATAATAATTTTTAAATTTTCTGTTGATTTTATGTTTTTATAACAATATCTTGAATATATGATTTTATTGAAATTTAAAACAATATTTCTGGTTTTTTTCATTCTGTTTATTTCCGAAAGTTACTCTCAATATGTAGGATTTGGCAGAAATAAAGTGCAGTATAATGATTTTGAATGGCATACCCTTTCCACCGAACACTTTAAGATATATTACTACCCAGAAATGAAAGAATTAGCCGAAATCGGCGCGGCTTATGCAGAAGAGTCATATAAAATTCATCAGCAGAATTTTAATTATTCATTAATAGATACTGTTCCAATAATTTTTTATTCTTCCCCAACTCATTTCCGTGAAACAAATACTACCCCCGGTTTAATTCCTGACGGGGTCGGCGGCTTTTTTGAGTTCATCAAGGGCAGGGTTGTAATTCCGTTTGACGGCTCACTGGGTAATTTTAAACATGTTATCAGGCATGAGCTTTGCCATGTATTTATGATAGCAAAAGTTGCAAATATACTCAGGCTTCACCGCCAGCCGGCGGAACGACAGATGCCGTTATGGTTCACCGAAGGACTTGCTGAATACTGGTCAACCGAATGGGATGCAACTGCTGAAATGGTCATCAAAGACGCCGTTTTGAACAATTATATGGTTGGACTTGATGACTGGGAACAGTTCTACGGCACATTTTTTATGTACAAATTCGGGCAAAATGTTCTGCAGTATATCGGTGAACACTACGGCAAAGAAAAAATACTTCTTCTTATCGAAAACATCTGGATGAGTGATGATTTTTCTGTTGTTATGGAAAAAACTATCGGAAAAGGGTACGAGGAATTTGATAAAGAATACCTGTACTCATTAAAGAAAAAATATTACCCTGAACTTTCCAATGAAGATTCCCCTTCTGCAAAAACAACAAGCATATATTCCGGCGGTTTTGGACATAAACCTGCATTTTATAAAGATGGTAATAAAGAAGAAGTTTACTTTATAGGCAACAGAACGGGCTATACCAGCTTATTTAAAGTAAGTTTAAAGAACAAAAGTAAGCTTATCACAGTAATTGAAGGTGAACGCACTGAAGAATATGAAGAATTCCATTTCTTCAGAACGGGGCTTGATATTTCATCAAAGGGAGTACTTGCTTTTGCAACCAAATCAGGCGCAACAGATGCTCTTCATTTATATGATGTTAAATCAGACAAGCTTATTACCAGTTATTATTTTGATAACATAGTTCAGATAGGCGCGCCAGCTTTTGCCGCTGACGGCATTAAAATGGTTTTTCCTGCTATGGATGTGAGCGGCAAAAGCGATCTGTATTTATTTGACCTGAACACTAAAAAGCTTACCCGGCTTACAAATGATCATTATGATGACCGCGACCCGGATATTTCTCCCGATGGAAAATTTATAGTATTCTCTTCTGACAGGACATCTGAAGGTATAAATAATAATTACAATTTATTTATTTTAAATCTTGATAATAATTCAATAAATTATTTAACCACAGGAGCACAGGCAGATTTTTCCCCGCAGATATCACCCGACGGGAAAAAAGTTGTGTATACTTCAACAGCAGGCGGTTTGCAGAATATCTGGATAACCAGGCTGAATATTTATACTGCTGCCACAGGCAGCCTGTTGGTATCAGCAGATAGCAGTAAGACTTTGCAGATAACCAAGTTTACTACTTCCAGCTTTGATCCGCGCTGGGCAGGCGAAGATAAAATTGTTTTTGCATCGTATGAAAACGGCGGTATCTCAGTCAGACTGCTGAATAATGTTCCAAAACTTATCGATACTCCGGTGACAGTTAAGCAACTTTCATTTGGCGATGTAAACAAACAATGGTCTTTCAGCAAATTAAAAGGTGTTGATAAAAAAAATACACTTAAATACAAAAAAGAGTATTCACTTGATATAGCCACAACTAACATCACCGCAGATCCGGTTTTTGGGGCTACAGCCGGGGGGATACTGGCAATGAGCGATCTGCTTGGTAATGACCAGTATTATTTCCTGGTTTATAACAATTCCGAATCCGGCGATGAATTCTTTAAAAGCTTTAATGTTGCAATATCCAGAGTTTCGCTTGGCCAGCGGCTTAATTATGCATACGGGATATTCCACCTTTCCGGAAGAAGGTATGATTTTGGCGATGCATTTTCGTATTTTGAAAGAACATTCGGAGCATATTTTGCTTTAAGCTACCCCCTTTCCTATTTCAGAAGAATTGATGCAAGCATATCCCTTGCCAATTCCAAACGAAGTGTGACCGAAGAAAAAGTAAACCGCCGGGCATTGCTGCTTACTAATTCTATTTCGTATACTAAGGATAATTCCATTTGGGGACCTACGGGACCGCTTGACGGAAGCAGGCTTAATGTAACGCTTGGTTATACTACCGACATACAGTTTGGAAATGTAAATTACTTTACATTCATATTCGATTACAGGCGGTATTTCCGCCTCAGCAACACAGTTGCTGTTGGCTCCCGGTTTGCTTATCTCATGAATGACGGGGATGAAGCCCGCAGGTGGGCAATAGGCGGAAGCTGGGATCTGCGCGGCTGGCCGAGGTTTGGGCTGCGCGGTAAAAAAGCATTTGTTGTAAGCAATGAGCTCCGGTTCCCGCTTATCGATCTTGTGAATGTTCGCTTTCCTTTGGGTATTAACTTTTTCTTCCCATATATCCGCGGAGCGGCATTCTTTGATGCCGGTAACGCATGGGATAAAGAATACAAGGAGACAAAAGGCAGTGTTGGAATCGGCATGCGGATTAATTTGTTTTATATAATTGCGCTCCGTTACGATATCGGAAAGCGGATTGAGAACAATTTTAAAAATTTCCAGGAGGGGATTTTTCAGCAGTTCTTTTTTGGCTGGGATTTTTAAATTGTTCATTTTTTTAAGATTTTTGTGGATAAACACGTTCCTTGAAATAATTTCAAAAAAATGCTATAATTGCATTCAATATCAAGCGGGAATAGCTCAGTTGGTAGAGCGCAACCTTGCCAAGGTTGAAGTCGCGAGTTCGAGTCTCGTTTCCCGCTCAGCTTGTTAAAAGCCTTGAATGTTATTTAAGGCTTTTTTTGCCTGAATCAGGCTGTTTTTCATCAATTTTTATGGCGACGTACCCAAGTGGCTTAAGGGGAAAGTCTGCAAAACTTTTATTCATCGGTTCGAATCCGATCGTCGCCTCAAAATTCCTTAAACACATTCCATAAACTAAACTCTGCTGACCATGAGTTTACTATTCAAAGCACACGGGAAACCATCCATCGGATTACTTCTGATCCGCTTAGTTGTCGGTTCATATACGCTGTCACTGGGTATAATGCAGGCAAGCAATATCGAAGATTATATCAACAAAATAAAAGCGTTTAATATTTTAAGCGAAAACACTGCTTTTATTGTCGGGTTTATTACTCCATTTATTCTGATAATCTTCGGGGCAATGTATATTATGGGATTTTTTACTCCCGTAACCAGCTTTATACTTGCATTCATCTCAATTGTGAAGATAGCTTCACGGGGATTTTTCCCCACTGAAGGAATTCCCTTCAACAAAGATGTGCTGTTTTTTGTATGTTTCGTAACCACTCTTTTTGCGGGAGCCGGCATTATAAGCTTTGATGCTATGCTTGACCGGAGAAAGAAAAAAACAGCGATAGAACCGCAGCCGGTGAATACAAATTCGCATACAGTTACTGCTGAGGTTATTACAGAATCAGCCGAAGAACAGAACACTGAAAATAAATCAGAGCAGTAATTTTACTGCTGACTGATATATTATGAGTGCATATACACGCTCAAGACTGATAACAGCGGTCAATAAATTCAATGAACAGGACTACTTTGAGTGCCATGAAATACTGGAGGATATCTGGTTTGATGTTCATGACAGCACCAAAGATATATACCAGGGACTGCTCCACTATGCAACTGCACTTTACCATTTAACAGGGAAGAATAATATTAAAGGGACTTTTATGCAGCTTGAAAAAGCTGCAGATAAGTTATCTGTTTTTACGGAAAATTTTCAGGGTATAGATATTCCAAAAGTTTTAAGGCAGATTAAAAGTTTACATAAAAGGTTAACTAAAGGGGAAGCACCCAAACGGCTTCCCCGGTTAAAAATTACCTGATCACATCACCATACCGCCATCGACCGGAATTACCTGCCCGGTTATATAATCAGCTTTTTCTGATGCAAGGAAAGTTACAACACCGGCTATTTCAGAGGGCTGTGATGTTCTTTTCATAGGAACAACACTCAGCATTGCTTTCCTCTGTTCTTCGTTAAGTTTTGCGGTCATATCTGTTTCAACAAAGCCGGGCGCAACGCAGTTAACATTAATATTCCTTGAAGCAAGCTCCTTAGCTATTGATTTTGAGAGACCAATAAGCCCGGCTTTTGATGCGGAGTAATTGGATTGACCCGCATTACCGGTTAAGCCCACAACTGAACTTATGTTAATTATCTTGCCGGCTTTTTGCCTGATCATTATTGTTGTAAGTGCTTTCATCATATTAAAAGCGCCTTTCAGATTTACAGCCAGTACCATATCCCAATCCTCTTCAGACATACGCATCATAAGCTTATCTCTTGTAATGCCCGCATTATTGACGAGTATATCTATTCTGCCCAGCTCCTTAGCCAGTTCCTGGCAGACCTGTTCAGTTTCAGATGTACTGGTAACATCCAGTGAGCGAGATAAAATTTTCCTGCCGCCTGAAGATTTGCCGGCTTTCCAGCTTTCAAAATCATCGGGGAAGAATTTATCAAGAATAACTACATCAGCGCCCTCGGCAATAAAGTCATCGGCAATAGCGCGCCCTATTCCCCTTGCTCCGCCTGTAATAACTGCGATCTTATTTTGAAGTAAACTTCCCATTTATATTCTCCTTCAGAAAGTGCGGGCAGTCCCGCTGTATAATTATAATTTATTAATATCCTCTGCTTTATCGACACCTTTTATTACCGCCGAAGCATTGATGCGTTTTATAAGCCCCTGCAGAACTTTACCCGGACCAAGCTCGATGAACTGCTCCGCTCCGTCTGCTATCATATTTACAACGCTTTCTTCCCAGCGAACAGAAGAGGTAAGCTGCTCATAAAGCGTTTGCTTAATGAATGCGGGATCCGTTTCTGATGAAACCGGTTTTGCATGTACATTAGTGTAGACCGGAATTTTTGGTTTTGCAAACTCTGTATTTTCAAGCGCAGTTTTAAATTCCTCTCTTGCCGGTTCCATTAGCGGCGAGTGGAATGCGCCGTGCACTACAAGCTGTTTAGCCATCTTGGCCCCGGCAGCTTTTGCAAGCTCCATTGCCTTCAATACTCCTTCAACTGAGCCGGAGATAACTATCTGCCCGGGTGAATTAAAATTGGCAACCTGTACTATACCTGCAGAAGATGCTTCGGCACAAACTGCCGTGGTTTTTTCATTATCCAGTCCGATTATAGCAGCCATAGTGCCTTTGTTCATTTCGCCGGCTTTCTGCATAAGCTCGCCGCGAAGCTTGACAAGCTTCAGACCGCTTTCAAAGCTGAGCGCGCCGGCTGTGATAAGGCTGTGAATTCGCCAAGTGAATGCCCTGCGGTATAATCAGG
>LLZO01000187.1 GCA_001567545.1 Candidatus Tepidiaquacellales bacterium OLB5 | reverse complement strand
GTTGCAGAAAATCATGCAATTAACCCTATTGGCATATATGCTATTACAAATTTTGCCGCAGAGCGTATTGTTTTAACTTATCATAACCTGCATCATATTAAATCGGTTTGTTTAAGAATTACCAATACATTCGGTCCGCGCCACCAGATGGCGCATGATGAATACGGTGTTTTCAACTGGTTCATCCGCAAGGCAATGGATAACGAAGTTATCCCGATATTCGGCGATGGCAGGATTTTAAGAGATTATTTATATATAGATGACCTTGTTGATTCTTTGATTGCAATTGCATTAAGCGATAAAGCATACGGAGATGTTTATAATGTCGGCTCCGGCATTCCCCTTAGCTTTATCGACCTGGCTGAAAAAATAATAAAAATTGCCGGTTCCGGCAAAGTTGATCATACAGAATTTACTACAGAGCGCAAAGCGCTTGAACCCGGTGACTATTATGCAGATATTACCAGGATAAAAAATGTTTTAGGCTGGCAGCCGGTTATTTCACTTGATGATGGCATTCGGAAAACAATACAATTCTATAAAAAATACAAAGAGCATTACTGGAAGTAATCAAAAATTAATTTTTCCCTTCTCAATTCAGAATTTTATCATAATTAATGCACTCTAAAAAAAAGGTCTTTTTAGGTTTAGAAAATATTGCGGGCATTTTCACCAGCCTGAAAAAAGGCTTTGAACAAAATGGTATAAAAGCAGATTTCTACAGCCTTAATGAACATATTTTTGGTTATAAAACTGATAAAATAATAAATTATTCAGAAAATTCATTCCTGCGTAAGCTGCAAAAATTTTTCCTTATTTTAAAACTTCTTTTTAAATATGATTATTTTATTTATGATTCTTCAGGTTCATTATTCCCCGGTTTTAAAGATGTAAAAATTTTCAGGAAGTTCGGCAAAAAAACCATGGTTATTTTTACCGGTTGTGATATAAGGCTGCCTGAAAAAGTAAAACAGTTTAAATGGAATCCCTGCAGGGATTGTACCGATGATTATAAAAACTTTGTTGGATGCGTTTTAAATACCAAACCTGATAAAATTAATAATATTGAAAACAACTTCGATATTTTAGTAAGCGCAGAAGAAGCTGCAGGGTCTTTAAGCAGAAAATATTATCCAACTTTATTTCCGGTTGATATTTCAAATTTTAACTATATAGGTTCAAATCCCGGGAAAAAGCTTAAAATACTGCATGCTCCTTCAAATGAAGAATATAAAGGTACCAGGTACATTTTAAAAACAATCCAGCAGCTTAAAAAGGAATTTGAGTTCGATTTCAGGGTTGTAAGCGATGTTAAAGCTGAAGACCTGTACCGGGAGATTGAAAATTCTGACCTGGTGATCGATCAGATGCTGGTTGGATTCTACGGTTTGCTTTCCATAGAAAGCATGGCAATGGGCAAACCGGTTGTATGCTACATCCGCGAAGATATAATGGCCAATTCACCGGCAGATATGCCTGTATTTAATGCCGATCCGGATTCACTTTACGATGTTCTGAAAAAAATTCTGCAAAATCCCGGTCTGCTTAAAAAGGCGGGTGAAAGCTCAAGGGCATACATTGAAAAATATCATGATGCGAAGCTGATCGCATCAAATTACTATTCGCTCCTGGAAGGAGCCGGAAATGCTTAAAAGGTTCTTCAAGGAAACGCTGATTTACGGTTTAAGCACCTATATACAAAAATTTATCGGTGTTTTCCTCCTGCCTCTTTATACTGCCCTTCTAACACCTGAAGACTACGGCATTTTAGACCTTCTAGGCACGGTTGCTATTATCAGTATATACCTTGTTGTTTCCGGTACTGATTCATCATTAAGTTATTATTTCTTCCGTAAGGAATTTACTGAAGAACGACGCAAAATGGTATCTTCCACCCTGTGGATAAGGATCACTTTTGCCGCTGCAGCATTTGTTATTGTTGGTCTGCTTTCCGGTAAACTGTCTTTCCTTATCTTCGGCAAGGATTATTCTTTATTTCTGATATTAACCGGTATATCACTTGCAGTTCAATCAATTTATTCATTCTTTACAGATCTTATTAGGTTTGAAAAAAGACCATGGGTATTTTCCTGGGTTTCTATTACCAATATGCTCGTTAACATTGGACTGAATATCTGGTTCATACTTTTTTTGGAAAAAGGTGTCTGGGGAGCTATTATGGCAAGCGTTATTTCATACAGCCTTATGGCTGCCTTTACTATAACTTACGTATTTAAAAGGTATGGCTTCAGTTTTTCAGGTATCTGGATAAAACGTATTCTGTCATACGGTGCGCCGCTTATTGGTACTGCATTTGCAGTATGGATCTTAACCACTACTGACCGGTATTTCCTTGCCCATTTCAGGAACATTGCCGATATAGGAATTTATGCCGTCGGATTCAAAATTGCTTCATTTTTGGGCCTGGTTTCCGGCGCATTGCAGATGGCATGGTCGCCATATGCAATGGATATTCAATATGAGCCCAATGCAAAAAAAATATATGCAAAAGTATTTTTTATTTACTTCGTTGTAAATATCCTGGCAGTATTTTTTATATCAATGTTCTCTATTGATATTCTTAAGGTATTTACCCAGCCTGCATATTATTCTGCAAAAGCAGTTGTGCCTTTTTTTATGCATGAGCGTAGTGTTTTTCAGCGGGTATTTTATAGTTTCAATCGGAATTGCTGTCACAAAAAAAGGCACAGCATACAATATGGATCACTGTTACCGCAGCAATAGTAA
>LLZO01000186.1 GCA_001567545.1 Candidatus Tepidiaquacellales bacterium OLB5 | reverse complement strand
TGCGTATGTCAACATTATACGGGTATTCACCCAGGATGCGTTTTGACCTGGTTGTAAATACCATGACAATGACTGCATTTACCGAAGGAAAAATTAATGTTTTCGGCGGAAACCAGTGGCGCCCGCTGCTTTCACTGCCCGATGCATCAGAAGCATACCTGAAGGTTCTGCAGAATGAACAATCAGCCGGGAAAATTTATAACGTAGGCTCTGAAGAGCAGAATTATATCATAACCGATGTTGCAAATCTTGCAGCAAAGGGAATCAAGGAAGCAAGCGGAAAGGATATACCCGTAAACATCGAAGGCGATAGTGTTGATGCCCGCGATTACAGGGTATCATTCAAAAAGATACAAAATGAGCTTGGATTTTCCGTTAAGCATTCCATAAGCAGCTCCGCTGCTGAAATATGGGGCAAGCTTGAATCGAAGGAAATTAAAGACCCCAAACAGAAGGTTTATTACAACCATTATTTTGATGCAAGCGAGGAGCTGATAGGGTAGCAATGAGCAATGAACAAAAAAGCAACAGTTATTTGGAATTTGGCTTTAGCTCCGCAGGAGCGTTATGTTTGCAGGGTTTATACAGCATGATTATTGAGCTTCCTCAGGGGCGAAGTAAAAAATTTTCAAAAGCAATAAATATAAAACATAAATTTCGCAATTGGTTTTGATAAAAGGATAAGTTGAGACCCTCACCCCCCAGCCCCTCTCCCACTCCAAAGGAGTCCCGTTGGGAAAGGGAGAGGGGAGCAAAGACCGAAAGATAATTGATTTTTATATCACAAGTTAAATTATTTAAACATGAATTTCGCAATTGGTTTTGATAAAAGAGATCTGCCCAGGGTGCATGAAGCATTTGATAAAATTGTTGCATCAAATAAATGGACAGAGGGTTATTACACAGAGCTGTTTGAAGGCAACTGGGCAAAGTGGAACGAGCTGGAATCGGCAGCATTTTCAAGCTGGGCGGGAGCCGCGCTTGCAGCGCTTGATTTTTATAAGCTGAAAGGTAAAACAGTGCTATGCCCAAGCAATACTTTTATGGCAACTCCGCTGGCAACACTGCAGGCGGGAGCCGAAGTTCAGTTTGTTGACTGCAACAGATTTGACCTGTGCATGAGCTATGATGATATGGTGCAGAAAGCAGAAAAATATAAACCTGCTGCAATATGGGTTGTGCATATCGGCGGTCATATAGCATTTGAAATTGAAAAAATTGCCGGATACTGCAAAGCTAACAATATCATACTTCTTGAAGACTGCGCTCACGCGCACGGGGCTTCATTCAAAGGCAAAAAACCGGGAATGTGGGGCGATGCGGGATTTTATTCATTTTACGCTACTAAAACTATTTCAACCGGCGAAGGCGGCATGCTTGTTTCAAAACACAAAGAAGTTATCGAACATGGAAAAAAATACCGCAACTACGGAAAGTTTGATTATGCAGTGCACGGACTTAACTACAGGATAACTGAATTTGCCG
>LLZO01000185.1 GCA_001567545.1 Candidatus Tepidiaquacellales bacterium OLB5 | reverse complement strand
AAAAAGATCCGGGTGAGCTAAACTGGGCTGATCATATAGGCGGTTTCCTTGAAATGAAGTCTGATATTGCACTGAACCAGTTAATAGCCGGTGATTATATTCTGGAATTCGGGCAGGGAATTACTTTATGGGGATCTTATTCATTTTCAAAAGGAAGCGATGCAGTTTCCGGAATAAAGAAAAAAGGCGACGGCATAGATTCATACAATTCCGTAAATGAAGTACAGTATTTCCGCGGCACTGCCGCAAAGATCAAGCTGCCCGTAAGCTTTGGCGATTTCAGCCTGTACGGATTTTATTCAAACAACAGCATTGATGCATCAATTGATACTGTACTTAACCAGCTTTCCAGCGATTATGTTGACGGGTATCACCGGACACAGTCAGAAATAGACAGAAAAAATGCCGGTAACGAAAGGCTTTATGGCGGCAGGCTTCTGTATGAGTCAAAGTTATTTGGTACAGCAAAAATAGGTTTAACTTATTATAACAGCAGGTATGATAAACCTTTTGAATATAAAGGATTGTTTGAATTTTCAGGTACTAAATCCAATGCGATTGGGGCAGATTTTGATTTTGTCTTTAAAAATGTAAATGTTTTTGGTGAGTGGGCAAGAAGCTATACCGATATTGTAGGAGGTGTTACAGGCGTAAAAATACTTTTCTTTAAGCTTGCTGATGTTGTTTTTATGGTAAGAAACTACCCTAAGAATTTTATAATGCTTCATTCCTACGGATTCGGCGAACAAAGCGGAACTTCTCAGAATGAATTTGGTATTTACAGCGGCATCCGCTTTAAGATTGGTAAACTTGCAGTAATTAATGCTTATTATGACCAGTATAAATTCCCTTATGCCACATTCTACAATCCCGTACCAACAAGCGGAAGGGATTTTATGACACATACCCAGTGGAACGTTACGCGCGGCTTTACACTTTTTACAAAATATAAGAACGAGACAAAGGAAGATGTAACATCAGTTATTAATTCATACGGACTTGAAGAAGATAAGATATATGACCGTACACAGACTAATTACAGGCTGCAGTTTGATTATGATATATACAGAACATTCAGGGTAAGAAGCCGCTTTGAATATGTATTTGTTGATAACAACGGTTATAAAACTTCCGAAAAAGGACTGATGTTCTTTTCTGATATAAGAGTATCTCCTTTAAGAAATCTGATTGTTGACGGAAGATTTATAATATTTCAGACTGATTCTTATGACTCAAGAATATATGAATATGAAAACGAGCTTAACGGTGTTGTTTCTAACCAGGGATTATACGGCAAAGGCAGAAGATGGTACCTGATGCTTAAGTATAAACCGTACAAATTTCTTGAACTTTCTGCGAAATATTCAGAAACGGTAATCGAAGGAGCGAAAACAACAGGTTCCGGCAACGATGAAGTGATGAACGACCTTAAAAACAGGTTTTCGTTTCAGCTTGATATAAAATTTTAACAAATTTTCCGTCTCCGTCTACCCGAAGGTTTGAACAGGATAAACACTATAATAAAGCTGCTGCAGAATGAATTTCCCGGCTTTGAGCCCCAGCCGGCGAAAGCAGACCCTCTGGATGTGCTGATTGCTACAAAACTTTCTCAGAATACTACCGATAAAACCAGCTACCGGGCTTTTACAAATCTTAAAAATGATTTCAGGAACTGGGATGAAGTAATGGATGCCTCCCCTGCAAGTATAAGAAAAGCTATAAGAGTATGCGGACTGGTTAATACAAAAACAGCTGATATAAAGAACCTGCTTAAGCAGATGAATAAAAAATACGGGAAACTTAGCCTTAAGTTCCTGGAAAAACTCGATGATAAGAGTATTTATGAGGAGCTTTTGCAGTATAAAGGAATAGGAGTAAAAACAATTTCCTGTGTGCTTGCTTTCAGCCTGGGCAGGGATGTTTTACCGGTTGATACGCACGTTCACCGTGTTATGAACAGGCTGGGAATAGTAAAAACTTCTGCCCCAGAAAAAACATTTGAACATGCTAATTTATTAATCCCCAAAGGCAAAAAATTCCTGTTTCATACACTGCTTATAAGATTCGGAAGAAAAATATGCCGCTCTGCAAATCCGTTATGCGGTAAATGCAGTCTTTATGACCTGTGTGAATTTAAAGATAAAGAAAATTATGCTTTAAAGAGTAATGCGGAACCCAAAGAAAATAATTTTATAATTCTTGAACATATTTAAAAACATTATTTCTAAATTACCTGCTTTAAATAATTATTATGTTATTCGATAAAAGCAGGGTAAATAAAATATTAATTATTAAGCAGGGAGCTATTGGCGATGTACTGCTTTCAACCCCGGTAATTGAAAATCTCCGCAGTAATTTTCCGGAAGCTGAAATTAATTTTCTTACTCAAAGCTACTGCATAGAAGTGTTAAGAGGAAATCCATATCTTAACAGGATACTTACTTATGATATCGGCAAAGGAGACAGTTCATTATGCCTTCTGAAGAATATCAATAAACAAAAATATGATCTTGTTATAGACCTGTTCGGAAATCCCCGTACTGCCATAATTACATATAACAGTGATGCGCGATACCGTGCAGGATACAGGTTTGGGTGGAGAAGACTGGCATATAATATTAAAATAAAACCAAGAGGGAGTGAAGTACATAACGTTGAGTTTAACCTGGATTCTTTAAGAGCTCTTGGCTTAAAGGTAATTACAGATAAACCTTATTTTTATATAAATAAAATTCATGATGAATTTGCAGATGAATTTTTCAGGGAAAACGGATTATCAGTAAAGAACACTATTGGATTTAATGCCGCAGGCACATGGCAGACTAAAGTATGGCCGGCTGAATTCTGGTCTAAGCTTGGGAAATTGTTCAGTGAAGATAATACAGTTTTACTGTTCTGGGGATATGAAAAAGAAAAACAGCTTGCTGAAGAGATAAAAAAGAATATCGGCTCAAAAGCCATAATAACACCGGAAGTAAATCTGAAATATATGGCTGCACTTATGAAAAAATGCAGCCTGTTAGTAAGCAACGATACAGGTCCTATGCATATTGCCTGGGTTTGCGGCGTGAATACTGCAGCAATATTTGGTCCTACAAATTCTCATTTGCAGGGTCCGCTGAGTAAAAATTCAATAATAATCAAAAATGAAACATTAAGCTGTCTTGGCTGTAATTTAACAAAAATCGAAGATTGCCCGTATTCGCATAAATGCATGAAGGAGCTTAAACCGGAGCATGTATTTGATAAATTAATGGAATTTATGAAGTTAAATATTAATGTCGGAACTAATTAGTATACTATATAAGTTTAATTATTGTTATAAAAATTCTGGAAAGGAATTGAATTGATAAGTAAAATATTTATCCCGGTATTTATATTAATAATGCACTCCGGTCTGCTGTTTGCAGGTGATACATTTGAGGATGTATTGAAAAAAGCATCAACAGAAAACAAAAGGATAGTAATTGATGTATATACAGACTGGTGCGGGTGGTGCAAAAAAATGGATGCTGAAGCATACAGTAATAAAGAAGTAAAAAAACTGATAGAAGAAAACTTTGTTTTGTATAAACTGGATGCCGAAGGAAAGAACAAATTAACATATAACGGCAAGCAGTATACCGAAGAGGAGCTATCATATTATTTTGAAGTATTCAGCTTTCCTACTACCGTTTTTCTGGAACCGGACGGGAAACTGATAACTTTCAGTTATGATAATTACCCGATGAAGAATATACCCGGTTATGTAAAAACCGATGAGTTTAAAAAGCTGCTGATATATTTTAAAGACGGTAAATATAAAGATACAGACCTAAGCAAGATTATATAGAATTAACCGGAATATATATTTTTAAAGCGGGGTTTATCCCGCTTTTTTATTTTCCAATTGTTAAGACACCTTTTCTGATATTGTTAAAATTCATTATTATGTGTTAACTGTGTGTTAGGCAGGCTTATTTTAAGCCTGTTTTTGATATTTTAACTTAATTTAATCCAAATATTCCCTTTATATAAGATTAATCCAATTTGACAATCTTTGCATAAGAAAAATAAACTATAAAAGTAAAAATATATAATGAAAGTTAAACTGACACTATTTACAGCAGCTATACTGTTTTTTGGCTGCACATTATTTGCACAAAGCGGTAAGATTACGGGAAAGGTACTGGATGGCTCCAGCGGAGGCGTACTTCCTGATGCAGTTTTAAAAATAGAAAATCTGAATAAGGGAACTGCATCAGATCTTGACGGCGCATTTTCGTTTGAGAATGTAAGCGCAGGAGAATTCAGCATAAAAGCAACTTATATTGGGTATGTTTCCCAAAGCGTTAATATTAAGGTAAAAGCAGGTGAAGTTGTTAATGTAGATTTTATTCTCCAGCCTGAAGGTACATTAACTGATACTGTAACAATAGAAGCAACAAGGATACAGAATAACGAAGCTGCGCTTCTGCTTAAGCAGCAGAAGGCTGAAAATATCCAGGACGGGATTTCCAGCCAGCAGATAAAAAGAACCCCTGATGCCCTGGCTTCTGATGTATTAAAGAGAGTTATTGGTGTAAATATTGTAAACGATAAGTTTGTTTTTGTACGTGGAACAAGCGAAAGATATAATAACACAACTTTAAACGGAGTAATGCTTCCAAGTACTGACCCTGATAAAAAATCGTTTTCGTTTGATATATTTCCTTCAATGCTTCTGGATAACATAATAATTTCAAAATCATTTACAGCAGACCAGCCCGGTAATTTTTCAGGAGGGTTAGTTCAGCTTCAAACCAAGGACTTCCCGGACAGATTTACATTAAATTTTTCAACACAGGGCGGAATTACAACCGAAACATCAAATGAAGGCAACTTTCTAACTTATAATGCCGGTCAGAAAAAGTTGTTATTTTTCAATTCCGGATTAGATGATGGTTCAAGGCAGCTGCCTGGGGCATTCCCCAATACTGCATTTTCGGGTCAGAATAACTATGGTAAATTGTTTGTAAATAACTGGGAACAGAAAAAAGTGAGCGCTCCTTTAAACGGCGGCTTTAATTTGTCATTTGGTGGTCAGGCTAACCTTCTTAAAAACCAGTTTGGATATATTTTCGGATATTCGTACAAGAACTCATTTTCTAACAAGGTAATTGAACGAAATGAGTATAACGGCGATACTACACAGATAATAAAAACAAACGGGCAGTTATCGGAATATTCGGTAAGCAACGGCGGAATTCTGAATTTAAGCTATAAAGTTGGCGATAATAACAAATTCAGCTTTAAAAATACTTATTCAATAAGTTCGGAGGATGAAACAGAATATATGGAAGGCTGGAGAGCGGTAGTGTTTTCAGCCGGTGATGAAGACAGAAAAATGTACAGAACAGCATTTACTGAAAGAAAGCTCTTTTCTTCAATGTTTTCGGGCAGCCATTATATTAAAGCATTAAGAAACATGAACGTTACATGGAAAGCATCTTATTCAGAATCAAACAGGGATGAACCTGATATGAAACGGGCTTATTACAGAAAAGAACGTTTCAGCGATGACCCGTATATTGTTCCTATCACAACAATTGCAAATTCAAATGTAGGCAACAGATTCTTCTCTAAACTCTTTGATATAAACAGGAATTTTAGCATTGACGCAGAATTTGATATGATGAAGTTAAGAAAAAAAGATCCTGTTTCAAAATTAAAGATCGGTGGATTTGCTCTTGGGACAAACAGAAATTTCAGGGCAAGAAGCTTCGACCCGTTTCTTGCTCCGCAGTCTTATGTTGATATAACTGCTCCGCTTGAAGAGTTATACGGACCAAATAACATTGATTCCATGAAAATTAATTACAAAGAAGTAACCAGCTTTTCAGATTCTTATAATGCACAGGAAAATCTTTATGCAGCATATTTAACAACTGATATACCTGTTGGAAAGTTCAGGTTTGTCGCAGGCTTAAGATTCGAATACAGCGAACAGAAGATGCAGGGATTTGACAGAACTTCACCGGTTGTTGCAATTCCAATAAATGTAAATCTTAAAACTAATGATTACCTGCCATCGTTTAACTTAACTTATTCACTTTCTGATAAAACAAATATAAGAGGTTCTGTTTCACAAACCGTATCCAGACCTGAACTTAGAGAGCTTGCTCCTTTTGGTTTTGTTGATTTTGTAACTGATGGTGATTTTTCAGGCAACCCCGATCTTAAATCGAGTTTAATTCAGAATTACGATCTAAGGTTTGAACATTATCCAAATGCAGGTGAGATACTTGCAATAAGCTTTTTCTACAAACATTTTAACCAGCCAATCGAAAGAGTAATTGTTCCTACTATACTTGCGCCAGTTCCATCCTATACATTTGCAAATGCAGAAAACGGAGCTGTTAATTACGGAGTTGAAATTGAAGCAAGGAAGAACTTAGGATTTATTAACAAATTCTTAAAAGATTTCTCATTCAACGTTAACCTGACAGTGATAAATTCGAAAGTAAATTTAGAAGGAACTACATCGGCAACCAATGAACTGGAAAGAAGAATGCAGGGTCAGGCGCCGTTTACAGTTAATGCAGGACTTTACTACGATAACAGTGATCTTGGAACAAGTATTAATTTATCTTTTAACCGTTCGGGTGATAAGATTTCTGAAGTTGGAAGAGTTGGATTTCAGAATGTTTATGAAAAAGGAAGAAATCTTTTCGATTTAAGCGCAACCCAACGACTTTTCAAGAACTTCGAAGTAAAATTTACAGCTAAAGATCTCATGAATGAGGATCATATTTTTACACAAAATGTGACTTTGAATTCTTCATCAACTGAATTGGTAGAAAAAGTTGTAAAACGAATTAAAACAGGTATCAATTATTCAATTTCTTTAGGTTATAAATTCTAATTAAAACATAAATCCAATAAAAGGGAGAAAAAATGAAGTTAACAAAGCTACTTATTCTGGCTTGTATGATGATAGGTATGTATGCAGCATCATATTCTCAGCCGATTGATTCGGTGACACTAAGCTCATCAGATATCACAACCAATACCACACTTAATGCATCAACCAGATATATGATGAAAGGCAATAACAAAGTAAAAAACGGTGCTACGCTGATAATCCAGCCGGGAACTATTATATTGGGTGATTTTGAATCTAAAGGAACGTTGATAGTTGAAAGAGGCGGTAAAATTTATGCTAACGGAACAGCAAATCAGCCAATCGTTTTTACCAGCGAGAAACCTCAAAACCAGAGAAATCCAGGCGACTGGGGCGGAGTGATTATTTTAGGGCGTTCTGGAATTAATACAGCTTCCGGAGCTGACTCGGCTGAAATTGAAGGTTTTGGCGCAGGTTTAGGTCCAATCTACGGCGGTCAGCCAAGAATTGATGACGATTCATCCGGTGTATTGCGGTATGTAAGGATTGAATTTTCAGGTATAAACCTGACAGGAGTTTCAGGAAATGAAATTAACGGTTTAACAATGGGCGGAGTTGGCTCAAGGACAGTTATTGAATATATCATGGTAAGTTATAATGGGGATGATTCATTTGAATGGTTTGGCGGAAATGTAAGCTGTAAATACCTTATTTCGTATAAGCCGGTTGATGATGATTGGGATACTGATAACGGATTTAGAGGAAGGATCCAGTTTGGCTTAAGTGTCAGGGATTCGGGAATATATGACGTTTCAACATCCAATGGATTTGAATCGGACAATAATACAAATTCTCCGTCATCGGGTACATATAATTCACCAAGAACAAAACCCATTTTCAGCAATATGACTGTTGTCGGTCCTTTTTCAAGCACAGGATTAACCCTGAACTCACTTTGGGGCAGAGGAGGTCATTTAAGAAGAGCTTCGCAGATTAGTATTTACAACTCAGTTATAATGGGCTGGAGAGTTGGCTTGCGTCTTGATGGACCCAGTATAAGAAGTGCATCAGGCGATACACTTCAAATAAGGAATACAATTTTTGCAGGAAACGTAAAGCTTGGAGATACCGCATCAGTTCCTGCAGGATTTGAAACATTCAGTACACAGGGCTGGCTGCAAACTGGTTCATATAATAATTCAATATTTCCTGCTGCATCTTCAGTTCAATTAACCGATCCGTTTGCAGTTTACCCCGATGCAGGCGATGGCACAGTTAATAAGTGGATGCCGCTGGGCGGTTCACCTGCATTAAGCGGAGCAGATTTTACAAACCCTAACCTGTCAGGTTTTGAGAATGTAACTTTCCGCGGCGCTTTTGGGACAACCAACTGGACTAGCGGGTGGGCAGTTTTTAACCCAAGAGGTTATGTTATAGGTATTCAGCAGATATCTTCAAATGTTCCTAACAATTTCTTTTTAAGCCAGAACTATCCAAACCCATTTAATCCTGTAACAAACATTAAGTTTGAATTACCACAGAACGGTTTTGTAACATTAAAAGTGTTCAATATGCTTGGTGAAGTTGTTGCAACACTTGTTAACCAGGATATGTCTATTGGTATATATAAGGCTGATTTTGATGCAGCTAATCTTTCAACCGGAGTTTATTTCTACAAAATGACTGTAACAAATTCAAACGGTTCATTTACAGATGTAAAGAAAATGATGCTGGTTAAGTAATTTATTTAAAAGTTTTTTGATCATTAATAACGTATTTCCCCAAAACCCCGTTAATTCGGGGTTTTTTATTATTTTAAAGTATTGTTTGTATTTATAATAAAATTGTGTTAATTTAGTATATTGGTGCAGTAATAAACAATATAAAAGGAGGATAACATGAGGACAGTAAAATTTACTGTTTTACTGGTTTTAGTTTCATTTTTTGCATTACAGTCGGTTAATTCACAGGTAAAGGTAAAATCAACCAAGTGGAAATCACCGACTTTTACAATAGATATAGCCCCTAATTTTACTTTACCTCTTCAGGAGGCTAAAGGAAATGTTGGTGAATTATTCCAGTTCAAAAATTACGGAATGAAATTTGGCTGGGGGGCTTCATTTAATTTTAAATTTGGATTAGGTCCACAGGGGCAGTATAGACCTTATCTATCTCTTAGTTATACACAAATGCAGAATAAAGACGAAAACAATGCATTTATTAAGAGTAATTATATAAACAATGGATACCCTTATCCTAGCGGAACAGATACAGCAGTTTCCGGACAATCAGAAATATTTTTAAGAATACCTTCTATAGCTGCCGGATTTGAATACGCATTTACCAATGTTGACAGGAAAAAAAGAATGTGGTATCCTCACATTGGTGTAGAATTTTTAATGAGTGTAATTGCAGGAACTTACAGACAAACCTCATCAAATGTTACAGTTGATCCAAATTTAGAAACATCATATACTATTAAAAGTGATGTTAGGGTTGGATTTGGCGCTGGTTTAGGTGCTACCATAAGATTTGGTAAATCTGCAGGTATTACATTCGGTGGAAAATACAAATTGTATAATTTAATTGGTAAAAAATCTGATTTCTTAAAAGAAGAAAATAAAATGAACCTGCTTGATAAAGCTGCTACAGACCTGAATTCAAATCTATCCAAAGACAGGAATATAGGGGCAATTGAATTTTATCTTGGTGCAACAATATTTTTAGGCAGAACCAAAAAGTAATCAAACCAACTTTTGTTTATCAAACCCCGTCCTGAGTTATTGGGATGGGGTTTTCTTTTACATTCCTAAGCAGGATTATTCCCGCAACAAAAAATAATATAATTGAAAGTACAGCAAATCTTTGATTGCCTGTAAGCCATGATATGAGCCCGAATGTCAACGGACCCAAAATTGTAGATGTTTTTTCAAACAGGCTGTAAAATCCGTAAAATTCTGTTTTCTTTTCAAACGGTATAAGCTTACCGAAAAAACTGCGCGAAAGCGCCTGTGATGATCCTAAAAATGTGCCGGCAAATGCTCCAATAATTAAGAACGTGGTTTTATCATTAGCAAAATAAACTGTCAGCGTTAAAACTGCCCAGCTTATTATTATAAATACCAGGGTGTTTTTTGTCCCGTTTTTATCTGCGATCCACCCGAACAAAAATGAACCCAGCAATGCAGTAACCTGTACTATGATAAAAAATATGATCAGATCAGGTATGGAAAAATTCAGTGTTGTTTGGGCAAAATTTGCTGAAAAGAATATTATTGTATTAACTCCATCTATATACAGAAAATATGAAAAAAGGAACAACCTTATGTTTTTAAAATTTTTTATATGGTGGAATGTATCTGATATCCTTTTGAATCCGGTTTTCAGAAAATTAGTTTTATCTGAACCGATAGAAGCTTTATTTTCCTTAACAAATAAAAATATAGGGAGGGAAAAAGCTAAAAACATTACCGCACATGCTATGAAAGTCAGCCTTGGTGTATCCTGAAGTATGATAACTGCTGCAAGTGAAGCAAGAGAGCCTAAATATCCGACAGCATAACCGAACGAAGATACCTTATTATAATTTTGCGGCGCAGAAATTTCTTTTATAAATGCATCATAAAATCCAAGACCTGCCTGGAAACCTGTATTTGCAAGTATGAAAAGAATCATTCCTGCAGCAATCATACCTTCAGTCACAAAATAAAGAAGTCCAGTTGAAATAATGCAAAGGAAAGTGAAGAAAGCAAGGTATTTCTTTTTTGTGCTGTAATAGTCGCTTGCAGCTCCCAGCAGCGGGCTGAGAACTGCAACCATAATCATTGAAATGTTAATGGCAGATGACCAGTAAAAATCAGCAACCGGTTCATTATTTGCAATAACTTTTTTAAAATAAATAGCATATACAAATGCAACAATTATTGTTGCAAATGTGGAGTTTGCAAAATCAAATAATGACCAGTTAAAAACATCTTTGGTGAGCCATTTGCTTTTTGGAGATGGTTGCGCCATTGGTGTTTATCGTAATTTTAATTGAATTGGTTCTTAGCTTAGAGAGTGTTTCCTGCTGTTTATCAATCCTTTGCCTCTTTTTTTAATAAGGTTTTCCTTCTGAAGCTTATCAAGAATTGCATCAAGCACCCCGTTAACGAATTTACCGGAATTCCTTGTGCTGAAATCCTTGGCAATATCAATTGACTCATTAATTGATACCTTTGGAGGGATATCTTCAAAGTGGAAAAATTCAGTAAGGCATAGCTTGATAATAAGGGAATCAATCAGTGCAATCCGTTCCATATCCCAGTTTTCAACTGTTTCTGTAATAATGGATTCGTATTTATCGTTGTTTTGAATAGTATAGTTTATAAGGTCGTCGCAGAATTTTCTGTCGTCTTTCTTTTCAAGGTCTTCATATTGAAGCTGTTTTACCTGTTCAATCGGATCCTTTGTAAGCTCAAATGCGTACAATACCTGTAAAGCTTTCTCACGTAAATACCTTCTGGTTAATGCCATTTACAAAGATAATTTATCCAATACCAAATAACCAGAACAAAATTACTGCAAAGCTTTCCTTGATACAGAAATTAAATGAAGATTCAGTGGAAAGCGGGGTATCCGAAGCAACAGTATATGCATTGATCCCGAAGAATTTGCATATTTGTTTTGTTCTTAACAGGTGGAAATTATCGCTGATTATCACAATCTCTTTCCAGTTGTTCTTTTTGTACAGGTTTATATTTAGGTATTGTATCTGCTCTAAAGTGGAATTGGATTTATTTTCGATAAATATATTTCTTTCCGGGACCCCTTTTTTCAGCAGTTCATTTTTGGATACTTCAGCTTCAGTCATTTCACCGGGAGCCCCTCCCCCGGTAAGAATTATATTCTTTAAAATTCCGGCTGAATAAAGCTCGTAACCTTTATTTATCCTTTCACGCAGAACCGGTGAAGGCCGGTTGCCTCCCCAGACTGCCGCGCCTAAAACAGTACCGGCATCAACAGTTTTCTTATTTTCTTTTAAAAGCGTCAGATCATCTTTATAATTATATGCAAACAGGAAAACAATTGAATATGCAGCCAGTATAACCAGGATCGTTATCCAGATACTCCTGAAAACATAAAACTTCATTAAAACCGAAAATGATATTACACAGGCTGAAACAGTAATAAAAAGATGGAGTATTGCAAAAACGGAAAGTGCAATTGTCTGTACTCCTTTTTGAGACAAGGTGACAAGATTTTCATACAGTGTCTCACGCGGTATCCTTCCCTGGAATACTGCAAATGCCAGAACAGCAAGTGATAGTGCTGTAAATATAACAAGAACCCTTAAAGCACTTTTGTTCACTTTGGATGACTGAAGTGCTATATTTATTAATGCAATTATTGCTATCAGGCAAATCGTGATCCAGAACAGGTTCCCGGTATACAGAATGCTGAAGCTATTGAAAAATGATGATAAAAACCTGCGCGAAAGCATTGTAGTGTAATCAGTGTTAAGCCAGTATTTGTATGCTTCCATGAATGCAAGGATCAACAGCTCATAAAAAATAAGCCAAATCAAACTTAAGGATATTCTTTTACGTTTCTTTGGTATATCCACAAAATATTTTATTATTTAACAACATATTCTTATAAATATAACAAGATAGAATAAATAATTTATGTAAATTCCAGTATATTAGACTAATTTAGTCTTATATGCAAAATTTATTAATAATACAATACTATTATATTATTATTGTTTAAATGCTCTTAAAAAATTAAATTGGACTAAATTAGTCTAATATATTAAAAATATGAAAATAATATACAATTTATTAATTTTAATAGTTTTAATTCAAAATATTTTTACACAGGAACATTCTGACAGTTTAAAATATTTTGAATTACCTCAAATTGATATTATCGGAAGAAATACTGATATTATCAACAGAATTCCAGGTTCAATATTTATTTTGAAAGAAGAGAAACTTAAGCTTATAAATCCTGCTTCAGGAAATGAAGTTCTGAAAAAAGTTGCAGGCTTAAACATTGTTGATGAAGAAGGAATGGGTTTAAGAATGAATCTTGGAATAAGGGGAATGGATCCCGACAGGAGCAGAAGTGTACTGGTACTTGAAGACGGAATCCCTGTTGCGCTTGCGCCTTATGGAGAGCCTGAATTATACTATTCACCTCCAATTGACAGGATGAGCGGAATAGAAATTGTAAAAGGCAGCGGTTCAATTTTATTTGGTCCCCAAACCCTGACCGGAATAGTAAATTACCTGACACCCGACCCCCCAAAACAAAAAACTACGGTTTTACAATTAAGCGGTGGAGATCACGGTTTATTCTTCGGTAAATTAGGTTTTGGCACATCATATAAAAATGTTGGATTACAGATTAATGCTTTCAGAAAACAGGCAGATAATATCGGAGTATTAAAATTCAGAATAACAGACTTTAATGCAAAATTTAAGTTAGCAGCTGGTATTAACTCAACATTTGGAATTAAAATAGGGGTATATAATGAAAGTTCAAATTCTACATATGTTGGTATAACACAGTCAATGTATAATAACAGCGAATACTTTCCTGTAATGCCTCAAAATGATAATCTTGATGTAAAACGATATACTGCCAGTGTTTCACATAATATTAACTTAAGCAGTAATCTTAATTTGATCACAACAGCCTATGGTTATACAACGGAAAGAGCGTGGAGGCGGCAGGATTTCAGCAGAACAAGAGCAGGTAATACCACTGAAGTTTGGGGTGATACTAATGTTACCGGCGGGGCAATTTATATGCGTTCAACCAACAGCACACAGGATAGAAGGTTCCTTGTTGGCGGAGTTGAACCACGTTTTTTTACACTTATAAATTTGGAAAAATTAAAAATGAACTTGATTTCGGTATCAGGTATCATTGGGAAAAAGCATTTGAAAAAAGATACAACGGTTCAAAACCCGATGCAGAATCCGGAGCGCTTGTTACTGATGAAATAAGAACCGGTAATGCTTTTTCAGGTTACATACAAAACAGGTTTTTTATTACTGAACAATTTACAGTAACACCGGGATTAAGGTATGAATTTTTCAAATTTAACCGGCATATTTTAAGAAACAGCAGCAGGGATACTAATCTAACAGCCGAAAGTGAAAATAAACAGTTAATCCCCGGAATTGGAATATCTTACTATTTAAACAATAAATATAATTTTTTTGCCGGGATACACAGAGGTTATGCGCCGCCCAGGATAAAAGATGCAATAAGTATTAACGGGCAGGTTACACAATTAGAAGCTGAATTAAGCTGGAATTCTGAAATTGGCTTCAGAGCGTATTTAAAAGACGGTTTATTTGCAGAGATAACCGGTTATTATCTTGATTTTTCCAACCAGGTTATTCCTGTTTCTGTTTCTTCGGGTGGTTCCGGTTCCGGATTAGTAAACGGCGGTAAAACTCTCCATTACGGAATTGAAGGAGCTTTTTCTGTTGATCTTGGAAAAATAATGAAATCAAAATTCAATGTTATTTTAAGTTCAAATATTACTTTTGGAAATGCAATATTTAACTCAGACAGGTATATAACAGAAATTACTGGCAATGATACTTCTATTGTAAATGTAAAGAATAATAAGCTTCCCTATGCTCCTGATATATCTTTTAATTCATCTGTGGAAATTAAGTCGCCCTTCGGTGCAGACTGATAATTTCAGGTAATTATACCGGCAAACAGTTTACGGACGAACTGAATACGGTCAATGCTTCAAATGACGGTTTAACAGGTGAAATTGAACCAAGACTTATTCTTGATGTTACAGCAAGATATAATCTTAAACAGATCAATACCGGTTTTTTTGTTTCTGTAAAAAATTTAACCGATAAAATTTACATTGCAAGCCGCAGACCACAGGGAATAAAAACAGGTACACCAAGGATATTTTCAGCAGGATTTGAATTTAAATTCTGATAATAAAAAAACAGGTGAGGATACATTTATTCTCACCTGTTAAAAA
>LLZO01000184.1 GCA_001567545.1 Candidatus Tepidiaquacellales bacterium OLB5 | reverse complement strand
AAAATTTCATATTTTTATTCAAGGTTAACGGGAATTAAGCCTGCGGAATATTACTTTACCGGTAAAAAATAAATACTTATACCCTTATATTCACTTACTAGATTGGAATTAATTGCTTATTTTTGTGCTCTAACAAAAAATAATTTTGGCACAAACAAGGATATTACACCTGATTGACGGCGGATTTTTAGGCGGCGGGCAGAAAAATGCTTTGACCATTGCATTAAATTCCGGTAAAAGCCGTTTTACTTCATTTATTGCCGCTGAAGGCGGTGGAAAGTTTGAAACTGAGGTAATTAAAAACGGGATAAACTTTTACCCTCTTGTACTGCCGAAATTATTAAGAACAAAGTACTTACGACCGCTTGAGGAGCTGTATAAACGGGAAAAATTCGATATAATCCACACACACGGAGGAGTTGCCGGATTTTACGGAAGAATTCTTAAGAAGCACAACCCGGCAGTAAAGATTGTTCATTCAATTCACGGCATACATTACATCAACAGCGGCAATCCATTCAGGAAAAGCGTTTCAAAGACCATAGAGCAGTACCTTGTTCAGTTCACAGACCGGACAATTTGTGAAACGCATAATGATTTTCTGACTGCATTTAAAATCAGGATAACTGATCCGGGAAAAACGGAGATAATTCCGAACTCGATAGATATTTCAAAATATGCAAACCGGAAAAAGAATACTGACCTTTTAAAAAGCCTGGGATTGCAGGAAAACAATTTTATAATAGGAAATATTTCGCGTTTTGATGAACAGAAAAACCAGAAGCTGATACTGCAGGCAGCATATTTTCTGACAAAAAAATATCCTGAAATGCGGTTTGTATTTGTAGGCTCAGGGAAGAACCTGAAACATATGCAGGAGCTGGCAAGAACTTCAAATATATCAGATAAAGTAATATTCACCGGCGAGCAGGAAAACCTGCCTGATTATTATTCAATTTTTGATATTTTTGTATTCCCTTCACACTGGGAAGGAATGCCTTATGTACTGCTGGAAGCAATGGCATCGCGGCTGCCTATTATCTGCAGCGGTATTATGAACCTTCTTGAAGTAGTAAAGCCTGAATATTCCGCTCTTGTTATTGATCCCAATAATATGGATGACCTGTTCGAAAAAATATCAGCGCTGTATCACAGCAGCGATATAAGGGAAGAGCTGGCACATAATGCAATGATAGATGCAATGCAGTATGATAATTCTGAGATAATTCCGAAAATAGAACGTATTTATGAGGAGGTTCTTGAGGGTTGAAAAGGATAGGAATACTTGGCGGAACGTTTGACCCTGTTCACCTTGGTCACCTGATAATTGCAGAAAACACTGCAGAACAGGTTCACCTGGATGAAGTGATGTTTATTCCTTCAAAGACTCCGCCGCTTAAAAATATAAACAATATATCGGAACCTGTTCACAGGCTTAACATGCTTAAGCTGGCTGTGAGGGGAAACCCGGGGTTTGTGATAAACGATATTGAAATAAATTCAGAAGGCAGCGAACCGGATTATACTGTAAATACGCTTCTAAAATTAAGGGAACAGTATATAAACGAGCAGGTTAAATTCTATTTAATTATCGGAATGGACCAGCTGATAAATCTGGATAAATGGAAAGACCCCGGCAAATTGTTTTTGCTTTCAGAAGTAGTTGTAATAAACCGTCCCGGTTACCTTGTAACACAGGTTGAAAATGAATACAGCAGGCAGACAATTATGGTGCCTGTGCCAAATATTGATATTTCTTCCACAGATATACGTTACAGGGTCAGTGAAAACAGATCAATAAAATACCTGGTAACACCGGAAGTTGAAAATTATATTTACGAACATAAATTATATAAACAGGATTAAATGGCCGCAGATAAAAATTCAGTAATTGTTATGAAGTTCGGCGGAACTTCTGTTCAGGACAGCGTATCGATAAAAAACGTAATTAATATTGTTAAATCATTTGATAAGAAAAAAGTTGTGGTTGTTTCTGCAATAGCAAAAGCAACAACTGCACTGGAAAATATTGCACGTTTTGCAGCAGATAAAAAAGTAAGTGAAGCCGAACAGCTGCTGGAGGAAATTATCAACAGGCATTATGTTATTATAGATGAGCTTGTGAAGGATAAATCGTTAAAAGCTGCAGCAGCAGAAAGGATAACGGAATTCCACCGCCAGATAACTGAGCTTATAAAAGGTTTATCAATTATAAATGAGCTTTCTTTAAGGATACTTGATGCATTCAGGGTTTTCGGCGAGCTGATGAGCTCTAACTGTATCTATCATGCAATGCTGAATGAGGGGCTGGATGTTGAGCTGATAAGCTCACAGGAAGTCATTAAAACCAACAACGATTTTTCCAGGGCATACCCAAATTTTGAGCTCTCGCAGAAAAATGCAGACAGGATAGTAAAACCGCTGCTGGAAAAAGGAAAAATAGTCCTTGCACAGGGATTTATGGGTTCCACAGAAGACGGTATTCCCACAACTATGGGCAGGGAAAGCTCGGATTTTTCAGCTGCAATTTACGGCTCGCTTACCGATGCTGAAGAGATACAGATATGGACAGATGTAGACGGAGTATTAACATGCGACCCAAATATCATTCCCGGTGCATTAAAGCTGCAGGAAATTTCATTTAAGGAAATGGAAGAGCTTTCCAATTTCGGCGCAAAGGTGCTGCACAAAAACTCAGTTAAGCCTGCTTTAAAAAAGGATATACCGATAAAGATACTGAATTCAAAGAATACTTCATCGACCGGAACAACGGTCAGCTCCAGGTTAAGCTACCCTGAGGTAATAAAATCAGTAACGTATAAAAAGAATATTATAGTATTAAGGGTAAAGCCAAAGGAATCATTAAGCCAGTTCATTTTCTGGGAAATGATGCTGAATATTCTTTCAAAACACAAGCCGCAGATAGATATACTGCTTTCATCTAACAATGCGCTGATTATAGTAATAGCAGAAAATGCATACACCAAGATACATTACGACGAGTTAAAAAACGAATTCGATGAAATATCAGAGTGTGAAATTGTGAAAGATAAGGTTTTAATTACGCTGGTAGGTTCTGACCTGAATTCAATAAACAATTTTGAACAGAGCATATTTATGTGCAACCCCGGTATTAAAGCAGAATCGGTTATTTTCGGCTTCAATCCACATTCATTTTCGCTGCTGGTAAATGTTTCTGAGTGCGAGGGGGTATTGAAGAACCTTCACAGGGAGTTTTTTGAGATGAGGGAAAAAGGCTCAGAATTGTTTGAAAAATTAACAAAAACCAAAGAAAAAGATATAGCCTGATGATAAATTTAGCAATTGTTGGTTACGGAAAAATGGGCAAAATGATAGAATCTCTTGCCCCTGAAAACGAATTTAAAATTACCGGCAAATATGATGTAATAAACCCGGTGAAAGAACATCTAAACAGTGAAACTGATGTTGCAATAGAGTTTTCTACTCCCACAAGCGTGATGGATAATATAGAGCTGCTTGCATCAAGGGGTATAAATATAGTCTGCGGAACTACAGGCTGGTATGATAAAGCAGGCGAAGTGAAGGAAATTATCAGTAAATACAATACGGGGTTTATTTATGCCAGTAATTTTTCTGTGGGTGTCAATATTTTCTTTAATGCTGTTAAGGACCTGGCAAAGCTGATAGACAGGTACGGACAGTATGATATAAGCATTACCGAAACACATCACACACAAAAGCTTGATAAACCAAGCGGTACTGCAATCAGAACTGCTGAGTACCTTCTGGAAAACATAAGGCGTAAAGATAAATTTGTGAGTGATTCAGCCGTACCGGGACCAAATGAGCTGAATATCGTTTCAATAAGGGAAGAAAATGTAGTTGGAATACACGAAGTTAAGCTTGAAAGCGAAGCGGACATAATAACGCTTAAACACAGCGCAAAATCACGCCGCGGATTTGCCGAAGGCGCGCTGCTGGCGGCTAAATTCATACACGGAAAAAAAGGTTTTTATAAATTTGAAGATGTATTTAACAGTTTAGTTTAGTTTAGTTTAGTTTAATAAATATCAATCTAATATTATAACAAACAATCTAACATTACTATAATGGAAGAGAACAAAGACCAGATTCAGCAGGATCAAATAACGGCACCGGAAACCCAGCCGGCAGAAAATATTTCATTAGGCGATGCAATGGCAGGTGTTTTTTCGGAACCGGGAAATACTTTTACAGCGGTTAAATCATCACAGAAAAAGAATTACTGGCTGGTACCGCTTTTAATCCTGATAGCAATCAGCATAATTTCAAGCTTCCTTGTTACAAATGATGAAGAGCTTGTATCTGAAATTAAAACCCAGCAGAAAGAAGCAGTTAAAAAGCGGCTTGATGAACAGGTAAAAGAAGGCAAAATGACAAAGGAACAGGCAGACCAGCAGATGGAGCAGACCGATAAAATGTTCGGAGGTACTATGTTTGTTGTGTTCGGGCTGATAGGTTCAGTTTTTGGCGTACTTGTAATATTCTTTTTGAAAGCACTGATATACTGGGGAGGATTGAAAATTTTCAAAGGCATTGCAGGTTATACTGATATTATGAATGTGCTGGGGCTTACTGCGCTGATAACAGCCATACAGCTTGTAGTTGATACGGTGCTGGCAATACTTACAGGTAAGCTGATGATGAATATCGGTCCGATACTGCTTGTGACAAAAGAGACCATGAGCAAGGAAATGTACGGACTTATTGCCAATTTTGACCTGATAAATATATGGTACCTGGTAATAGTTGGTATCGGGCTTGCGAAAGTATCGAATCTAAAAAGCTCTGTGACTATGCCGTTTGTATTTGTATTATGGATTGCATGGGTATTACTGACCTCATTCGGACCGTTTGGAATGTTTGTGGGAAGGTAAAATGTGTTAATTAAAATTGGATTTTATAAAAGCCGGTTTTTAAACCGGCTTTATTATTTTATTTCACTAAAACTAAATGGAATAAATAACAGAAGAGTTTTGATACATTATTTAAAAGATTTTTGTATTTCATACTTGTATATTATCTATAAAGATTATTGTCTGGATACCTGCTTACGCAGGTATGACAAGCGGTTTTTTTTACCCCTTCCCAGAAGAGAAGGGGTAATTTTTATTCCTTCTAATTGAATTTATAAAGCAAGCATATTAGTTTTCCAATAGCCGCCAGCAAATTTTTTTGTTATTTTGTCAGTATCATTTTCTTTGTCTGAACAAAATTATCTGTTCTGAGAGTATAAAAATAAATACCTGAAGATAATTCACCTGCATTAAAGACTGATTCATATTCGCCGGCATTTAATACTTCTTCTGCCAGCACTTTTACAAGCCTTCCGGTAATATCATAAATTTTTAAAGTAACGAATCCGGTTTGCTTTAGAGCAAACATAATTTTAGTCGCCGGATTGAACGGATTCGGATAGTTCTGCGATAAAACATAACCTGAAGGTACATTGCTGCTTATCTGCTGAATGCCGATAAGCTGGTTTGTCAGAATCTTTGCAAGCGGACCGCCGTAAGCTCCCATATCATTCCTTAATCCGCCCCGTGAAGGATATTTAGCTATAGAAGGGTTACCCTGGTCAGGCAGGTCGTTATAGATCACAGATGAATCGCCTTTATCAACACAGGGAGAACCGGGCTGAAGGATATAATTAGAATCTGCAAAAAGAGGGTCGGAATTAATATTTCCCGCACCACTAAAACCCCCCTGCACATTGCAGTATCTGACAATCAATGAATTACCGATAATCTGATTCATTCCCGGGGAAGTATTTCTCCAAATCACATTATTTCTAATTGTAGCTGCAACATTACCATAACCGAAAATTCCACCTGAAGTACCTGAGTTATTTGAAGAATTATCTGCAATAGAATTATTTTCGATAACAATGGGTCTGTTATATCCGCCATTAAGCCAAAAACCTGACCCTCCGCCGTATTGTAAGGACCCGTAATTTGCACAAACGATATTATTTTTAAACTCACCGCCAGTGTAATTTAAAACTATTCCTGCACCATACCTTGCGTAATTATTCATAACAACATTATTATAGAACCTTACAAATCCGTCACCAATTCTTACTCCCCCGCCTCCTGTGCTTACAATACCTGATAAATTATTTACAATATTTTCTTTAATAATATTATCCTGAATAATTGGCGAAGAAAGCGCTACAAGCAAACCGCCGCCTTCCCTGTAAACTCCTGCTGAATGTTCATCATTCCAAGCAGTACCTTTTCCTTTGGTAAGTGTAAATCCCTGCAATACTCCAGTGGAGTCAACTCCCCCGCGTATAAGCACACAGCTTGCAGTATCTGCATTTATTGGACTGCTGCCGTCTATAATAGTTGAAGCAATCAGTGAGCGGTCACCCGTGATATAATATGTACCCGTTAAAACTATATTTTTCCCCCTGATGACAACATTTTCAAGGTAGGTTCCGGGAGCTACCAGTACTGTATCTCCGTTTACTGCAGCATCAACTGCCGCCTGAATTGTTGAATACTGCGAAGGAACATTTTTTATTTCAGCAGAAATATTAACTGCTAAAAAAAACAGGGCTGATAAAATTAGTTTTCTGAACATTAGTTGAAATGATGTTTGTTTAATTTGGAAAATTAAAAATTTCTCTGAACTCTTTATGATCAAGAATTTCGCGCAGTGATGCAACAAAATCCGGCGGTTCCTGGAACGGTGTATCCCTGAAAAGCTTCTGTGAGCGGTCTTCAAGCAGGCTGTCAAGCTTTTCAGCCCTGTCAGAAGATGTACTTTCCACTGTATGAACATAATTAACATTAAAGAGCAGGCTATTGGGATTAACATATCCGCTATCAATTAGCGCTTTTGTTTTCTTTTCGCAGCTGCAGGGATTATTTTTATCCATCAGCCCGCACTTACTGTGCATAAAACTGAACATCTGTTTCCTTGCGCGTGAAAGCTTCTGCCTGAAGTTGTCACGGGAAATATCCATAATTTCAGCACCAACTGCATCAGTAACCTGGAATATGCTGCCAAGTATAAAAATCAGCCGCTGTTCCCTGTCAAGACAAAGCAGCATACCTGACATACAGCTTACTTTTACTTCATTAACGATTGTTTTCATTTCAACATCATAAATATCACTTCCGGGCAGGGCATTATCAGGTGTTCTTTCTATCAGTTTCCAGTAATCATCAAAATTATCTGCGTGTTTTTTTTCACCGGCAGATTTTTTCATATTCAGCACCTGGTTAACAACAATGCGGTAAGCCCAGGTACGGAAGCTTGACTGAAACCGGAAGCCTGAAAGCTTGGTGATAATCTTTATCAAAACTTCCTGCGTAATATCTTCAGCTTCGCGGGGGTAGAATACCATTCTTAATGCTATGTTATAAATCCATGCCTGGTGGCGGTATATAAGCTTTTCCAGCGAAGCTTTGCTGCCTCTTAAAGCTTCATGTATCAGCTGTTCATCTTTTTCATCAGCTGATATTTTTTCAATAAACGGATTTTCTGTCATATTATATTAGACTGTAATAAATTTAAAGTGTGACAGTGAATCAGGAGGGCTAAATATATGTTTATATATTATTTATGATAATTATTCGCTGCTGTATTTTTTGCGGGTCTGTATTTTCTGAATCTGCCTTTTAATTATTGCCTCAGCCAGCAGGGGTGCAATATCTTCTTTATTATTTTCAGAAAATATCTCATCTGTTAATCGCTGGCCTACATCAATCCTGTAAAGGATTGATACTAATTTTTCCAAATTAGTATCAAGCATTTCGCGGATCCTGGATGCAAGCATCATTTTCAGCTCATCCATCGAAATATCCTTGTTCCCAACTATTTCAAAATTAGATGAAATTACCGGAAGAAGCTCTCCCGGTCCGATATTTATTTTATTTTCACTCATTCAGATATTTCAGCAGAAAAATTTATAATTTCACCTTCAGATATTTCGAAGATCACCTCTATCGGTCTGCAGCAAACTTCACAGTCTTCGGTATATTTATGCAGACCTTCTTCTGATTCCAGCAGGAAAGAGATCTGCTGCCAGCAATACGGACATGTAAAATAATGTTCCATAAACTTTCAGGTTTTAATAAGCTCCGCTTCGCATTTATGGATATTCCATAAATACTTTTCGTTCTTCAGGATCCTGCGCGCATTTTTTATATGTTTAAGCAGCTCATCCCTTTCACCGTTCATAACAAGGGTTCCTATGAATCCGAAGAGCGAGTAATCATTTGCGCATGAATTATTTTCCTGCCTCATACCAACGGTGCATTTGCTGCACTCCCAGTTAACCAGCTTGCATAATGGAACGCACAGGACAAGCTCATCGAATCCTTCGGGCCAGTCAAGGGCAAGCCATGCATCGTGAATTCTGCCTGCTGCGGAGATACGAACCAGCTCCATCCATGAATCATCATTTTCGGTAATTTCCTCAAGCGCATCAAGCTGCTGAACAGTAAGCTCAAAGGCTGCTTCTTTGGTTTTACCCCTGCTAAGCCAAAGGCTGTAAATATTGCTGTAATTTAAAAGTTTATTGAGCTGCTGCATTTTATATTTATTTCTGAAGCTGTAATATACCATAAAAATAACTGCCAGCATTAATCCGGCAATAATCAGCGGTGACGGATAATTTTTAATTTCAGCCCCGGCGGCAAATGGAATTCCTCCCGCTGCAATTGCCAGCCCGAATGAAAGTCCCGAAGCCGTTGCGGGAAGCTTTTTGATATTTTTATAAATTGCAGTAACCATCAGCGGGGTAACGGACTGCAGCAAAGCTATCCCCGGCAGCAGGAAATATATGCTGTGTTCGCCCAGAATCAGCAGCGGCATAGCCGCCAGCAGGGCTGTGTATGAATACCTTTTCCACCCGAAGTAATCACCAGCATAACCGCCGAATATTTTTCCGCCTGCAGCTGCAATAGAGATCAAAATTATATTCTGCAGGCCGCCATGCTCCATATGCTGAAAAATATTCCACACAGCAGAGCGCAATGCAATTGCAAGAAGCAGAATGAGCATCACAAAATCATGTTTATCAAACTCAGCATCATTGCTTATAAAGTTATAAGGCAGCCCGGGACTTTTTAAAATATAAACTGCTGCAAATAATACCAGTAACAGAACCAGCATAAATGCTGCGGGGAATATTCCGTTCACTGCAAGAAACCCGCCAACAGCAAGTCCGGCAACACCGGGGGCTGAAAACAATCCGGCACCTGAAGCTTTTCCCGGGGTTGCACATAATGCAAGCGCTCCCCCGCCTGTATGGAATAAAGCAGAGGCTAAGCCTGCAAGAATAACTGAAGCAAACGGATTTATGTAAAATAACAGTATTGCCGAACACATTGCAGCCAACCCAATCAGTACGGCAGGTTTTGGGGATTTCAGCTTATCAATTATTAATCCTGCCAGCGGCTGTGCGCCAAAGGCAAGCAGGTTATAGAGCATAACCATAACAGCTATGCTGTAGATGCTTTGATCTGAAGAAAGAGAGCCTAGCAGCAGTCCTGCAGCACAATCTGATACACCGTGCGCCATGCCAAGTACTGCCGGTAATATTGCTTTATTCTTCATTTATTTTCAGATAATAAAACCAATTGAAGCAGTTACAAAATTTGCCGAAAACGAAATTAGAACTGCCCTGAATGTTTTAACATTCAGCAGGTATTTGATAAGCAAAATTTCAGCTAAAAATACAATTATTTCAATAATAATAAAATAGATATTGAAGGCGTCCGTAATTCCGGAATTGAAGTATAATTTTGAATAAAAGTAGAATGCAGGAGGGTGTGTAAGGCAGTTGATCAAAACAGAATAAAACAAAAGATTCAGGGCATCTTTTCGTATAAAAACAAAATAAACAGCAAACTCAACAGCAATTGTAATTAGCAGGGCTGTTAAATATTCAGCCATTATTTTTTCATTTTTCTGAGGACAAGAACTGTTATAATTGCTATCAGGGCAAGAATCGGAATAACAATGATGAGGTAAGAGCCAACCTGCTCCTGCGGAGAAACAACATCATCCCTGAAGCCGCTTTTGGAATCTTTGGCATCGATCGTATTATTATTGTTATCTTTATAAAGGGTTTTCTGCGATTTGATGATCATTGTATCGTTGTTAATGCTTTCAATACCAAACTGTTCGTTTACAAAATTATATTTTGCATCCCTGTTTGCGTATGAATCACAGATAATTTTTAATGACGGAATGAACTTACCGTTCAGAATGAACTCATTTAATTTTTCACTTCGCGGGCTGCTTTCATCAATCATACAAACAGAATCAAATTCAGCTTTATTAAAATCTTCGTTCTTTACAGCATAAATAACGGGAACTCCGAATTTGCAGGCAAGCTGAACAGGTTTATTCTGTGAAAGTATATTAGCAGTAATGTAGGGTGCGCCGTTTGAATTGTTGACCGGGTATGCTATAAAAGTATAACCGGGGTAGGAATCAATATTTGTAAGCTCAAAGCTGTACTGAATTCGTTTTTTACCTTCCGGAAGAAGGTCTGAAAAAATTTTTGTTGAAAAAATACCTGCTGAAAAAATCAGTATAAATACAGGAAAAAACACATATCTTTTCATTATTTCCTCCTTCCGGATGAGGTTAAATATCAGTTTACGCTGGTATCATCAAAATTTTCCAGCCAGTTATCAATTACGCCCATAAATGACTTCAGACATCCGTCCTCGAAAGGCGAGGTCAATCCGGCTGTTTCAACCAGACCCAGAAATGATTTGCTGCCGCCTGCCCTACAGAGCCTTAAATAATCTTCAAGCGCCTGTTCGCGGTTTTCCATGGATTTTTTCCAGAACTGGAAAGCGCAGATCTGTGCCAGGCAGTAATCGATATAATAGAACGGGCTTAAATAAATATGCCTCTGCTGCTGCCACCTGCCGCCTTTTTCAAGGAACTCATTGTTATCATAATCAATATACGGAAGGTATTTCTTTTCGATGTTAAGCCATGCCTGTTTTCTTTCAGCCGGTGTTGCTTCCGGGTTATCATAAACCCAGTGCTGGAATTCATCAACAGTAACACCGTACGGAATAAATATCACCGAGCCTTTTAAGTGTGAATACTTGAATTTTTCCGTCTGGTCCTTAAAGAAGCAGTTCATCCAGGGCCATGTTAAAAATTCCATGCTCATGGAGTGTATCTCGCATGCTTCAGATGTCGGGAAGAAATATTCGGGTATTTCAAAATTGCGGCTAGAATATGCCTGGAAGGCATGACCTGCTTCGTGGGTCAGTACTTCGATATCACCCATCGTGCCGTTAAAGTTTGAAAATATAAAAGGTGACTTATATTTTTCTATAAAAGTACAGTAACCGCCGGTATCTTTGCCTTTTTTATTAACAAGGTCCATCATTTCATTTTCAAGCATAAAATTGAAGAACTCGTTGGTTTCAGGCGAAAGCTCCGAATACATATTTTTTGCACAGCTTACAATCCAGTCAGGCGAGCCGTGCGGTTTAGCGTTGCCGGATTTATAATCAAGCGGCTGGTCATAATATTTGAACGATTCTAATCCAAGCCTTCTCTGCTGTTTCTGCTTAAGCTTAACGGCAATCGGTACAATTGTATCTCTTACCTGGTCGCGGAAAACCTTCACCATATCAGCATTATAATCAGTTCTTCCCATCCTGTCATATCCCATCTGCACAAAATTCTTATAGCCCAGCTTTTTAGCCATTTTAGCGCGTACTTTAACAAGCTCATCATAAAGCCTGTCGAACTCTTCTTCGTTATCCGCAAAGAACTTCCATTTAGCCTCGTTTGCAGCTTTCCTCATATCGCGGTCAGTTGATTCCATATAAGGAATAAGGCCCTGCAGGTTTTTTTCTTCCCCGTCAAAAAATATTTTTGCAGATGCAAGCAGCTTTGAATAATCGGTTCTAAGCTCATTTTCTTTCTGCAGGTCTTCAATGATATCAGGCGAAAATGTCCTTAAAGTCACTTCTGCTACATCAAAAAGCTGTTTGCCCCATTTGGCTTCAAGCTCATTGCGGTATTTAGAATTTACTATAGCTGTATAATAACTGTGCACCAGCCCGTCAAACACAGGAGAATTAGCATCATAAAAATTCTGCTCATCTTCAAACTCCTTGTCATTTGTATCAATGGAATATTTGATGCTGGCAAGCGTATTGTTGGTCTGGAACTCCATCCTGAGATCATTGATATTTCTTATCAATGCATCCTGTTCTTCAAAGCTTGCAGCATTTTTAAACAGGTTGATAAGATGGTTGAATTTTTCTGTTACTTCCTGAATATTCGGGCGTTTGTATTCAATTTCGCTGAATTTCATATTAATTCGGTCAAATTAAAATTTTAGTTAATAATTATTTTTTAAAATTTAATATCCTGTAATTTAACAAAGATAATATTTATTTAATATATAAAAGCACTCACAAACGTTAGTGGTTTTACGTTAATTAAGATTTCCCGCCTGACTGACGTTTCTGCGCAGAAAGTACTGACTTTCTGAGCCTGATGCTTTTGGGTGTTACTTCAACAATTTCATCATCATTTATGAACTCGATGGCTTTTTCAAGCGTCATGGGAGTGACCGGTGTTAAAATTATACCTTCATCCTTGCTGGAAGCGCGCATGTTGGTAAGCTTTTTAGGCTTGGTGGCATTTACGTTCAGGTCGTTATCCCTGTTATGCTCGCCTACTATCATGCCTTCATATACAGCTTCGCCGGGTGAGCAGAAAAGTGTTCCGCGGGGCTCCAGGTTAAACAATGCATAACCGGTAGTTTCACCCTGCCTGTCGCTGATAAGCGAACCTGTGGTTCGTACCGGAAAATCTCCCCTGTATTCTTCATAACACTCAAGATATGAATTCATAATACCGGTACCTTTGGTATCAGTAAGGAATTCATTCCTGTAGCCGATCAGCCCGCGGGAAGGAATGGTAAATTCCACCCTAACACGGCCTGAGCCGTGGTTAACCAGATTAACCATCCTGCCTTTGCGCTGGGAAAGCTTATCGGTAACAATACCAACAAAGCTTTCTTCACAGTCAATAAATAAATGCTCAATGGGTTCAAGTTTTTTGCCGTCTTTTTGCTTGTAGATAACATGAGGCCTGCCGACTGACATTTCATATCCTTCACGGCGGAGCGTTTCAATAAGTATTACCATCTGAAACTCACCCCTGCCTTTTACTATGAACTGGTCTGCACTTTCGCTTTCTTCAAGCTTTAAAGCAACGTTTCTTAATGTTTCCTTTATCAGCCTTTCTTTAAGCTTGGCTGACTGGACATATTTACCTTCCCTGCCTGAATAAGGTGATGTATTGATTCCGAAAACCATTGAGATAGTGGGTTCATCTACTACAATTCTTTTCAGCGCTTTGGGTGTTTCTTTGCTGCAGATAGTATCGCCTATGTGAACATCTTCAATACCGGATAGTATTACAATTTCGCCGGGTTCAGCTTCTTCGGTTTCCTTAAGCTTTAAGCCGTCATAAACCTGCAGCTTGGTTATCTTCAGCTGTTTCTGCTGGCCGTCATCGCCTATACATACCATTGCATCATTTATATGCGCATTCCCGTTGGCAACCCTGCCTATTGCAAGCCTGCCTATATAATCGGAGTAATCAAGATCTGTTACCAGCAGCTGGAAAGGCTCGCCTTCAGTGTAAACAGGTCCGGGGATATGTTCTATTATTTTATCAAACAGCGGAGCAAGGTTAGTTCCTTTTTCTTCCAGTGTTTCCTGCGCTATTCCTTCCCTGCCTATTGCGTAAAGTATAGGGAAATCGATCTGCTCTTCAGTTGCATCAAGATCCAGGAAAAGATGGTAAATTTCATCAAGCACTTCCTTAGCGCGCGCATCCTTGCGGTCAATTTTATTGATAAGCACAATTATTTTTTTATCAGATGCGAGGGCTTTCTTTAATACAAAACGCGTCTGCGGCAGCGGACCTTCTGAAGCATCAACAAGCAGTATAGCTCCGTCAACCATCATCAAAGCGCGCTCAACCTCGCCTCCAAAATCAGCGTGGCCCGGCGTATCAAGAATATTAATTTTTACACCGCTCCACTCTACCGAGCAGTTCTTTGCAGCAATAGTAATTCCGCGTTCGCGTTCCAGGTCCATGTTATCCATAACACGTTCTTCAACTGCCTGGTTTTCGCGGAAAGTGCCTGACTGCCTGAACATATGGTCCACCAAAGTGGTTTTACCATGATCAACGTGTGCAATAATTGCAATATTGCGTATCCTGTTATTGTGAATAAAATTCTTCAAAATTTTCCTTAACTAATTATTATTTGCAGATTCCAGAACAGATTTTGCAGATCTAAACCGGAGGGTTTTTAAAGCGGAATTAATCCTTGATTAAAGCAAATATACCAAAAAAACCCAAACAAAAAAGGCTAAAATACTGATAAAATAGCAATAAATTCATAATTCACTTGACAATTGTAAATTTATTATATATATTTATATAACAGCTTATATAAATAAAATTACTAACTAAATGGACTTTATTAAACAATTGGGTGAAGCTGCTTTCGGAACACGGTTAAGAATGCTGACTGAAAGATTTTTTCAGGACGGCGCAAAGCTTTATGAATCACAGAATGTTGATTTTGAACCGAGATGGTTCACTATATTTTACCTGTTAAGCACACGTTCGCCGCTTACAATAACTGAAATAACTTCAGAGCTAAGCTATACACAACCGGCTGTTACACAGATAGCCAATGTGCTTATTAAAAAAGGTCTGGTAAAAGTTGTTAAGGATAAATCTGATACCAGGAAAAAACTTTTAGCGCTTTCCCCAAAAGGGCTTGATCTGCTTGATGAGCTGAAGCCGGTTTGGCAGGGCTTTGAAGATGCGGTAAAAGAGCTGTTCACTGAAATTGGATATGACCTGATATATATAATCAGCAAGACAGAAAATGCGCTTGATAAGCGTGATATGTTCGAAAGAGTAAGCGAAAAGATTAAGGAAAAACAGCTTGGAAAAGTTGAGCTGGTTAAATATGCACCTGAATACAGGGATAAGTTCAGGGAGCTGAATTACGAGTGGCTTGAGAAATATTTTACTGTTGAGCCTGAAGATAAAAAGCTGCTTGGCGATCCGGAAGGTGAAATTATTAAAAAAGGCGGAGAAGTTGTGTTTGCCAAATTAAATGATGAAATAGTAGGCACAGCAGCGCTTATAAAATTTTCTGACGGGGAATTTGAACTGGCAAAAATGGCGGTGACAGAAAAAGTACAGGGCAGGCAGATCGGCAAAAAGCTTGCAGAAGAAATAATAAGGCTGGCTAAAGCCAAAAAAGCTCATACCCTGTTTCTTGAAACCAATGTTAAGCTGAATGCAGCACTGAAACTTTATAAAAAATTCGGGTTTGAGCTGGTAGAAAATACAAATTCCAAATATGCCCGCTCCACAATAAAAATGGAGCTTAAACTTAACTGATAAAATGCAACTAATTACAAATTTAAGGCGTCTAATTATTATATATTAAACATATAAGGAGTTATATAAATGCTTAAGTTAAAACTGATAGTCCTCTTTTTAGGGTTCATGGTGGCGGCAAAAATTTCATTTGCGCAGCAGGATGGACCTGTTAAATTTAATTTTGACCAGAAGGTTAAACAGCAGTCAGTAAAAAAGATAAGTTCACTTTTGAGCGATAATTATGTGTTTCCGGATATTGCAAAAAAAATGAATGAAATGCTGCAAAACAGGTTGAATGCCGGAGCTTATGATACAATCAACGACCCTGTGATGTTTGCTGAGATCTTAACGGCTGACCTGCAGTCAGTAAGCAATGATAAACATTTAAGGGTAAGGTTTTCTCCGGAAGATGCCAAAAGACTTCTTGAAAGGGAGAAAAACGGAACAGACCCGGATGATGAAAAGCACTGGAATGAAATGCTGAAAAAGGAAAATTACGGATTCAAAAAAGTTGAGCGGCTGCCGGGTAATATAGGATATGTTGACTTCAGGAATTTTGCATCGCCTGATTACTCAAAGGAAACAATAGCATCGGTAATGAAATTCCTTGAGAACTCAGATGCATTGATATTCGATATGCGCCTTAACGGTGGCGGTGATCCGCGCGGAGTGCAGCTTATCTGCAGCTACCTTTTTGATGATAAACCTGTTCATTTGAACAGCCTGTATTACAGGCCTAAGGATGAGACAGAAGAATTCTGGACCCTCAGGAAAATTGACGGAAAAAGAATGCCTGACGTTCCGGTTTATGTGCTTACCAGCAGGTTTACATTTTCTGGCGCAGAGGAATTCACCTACAACCTTAAGAACCTGAAGCGCGCAGTAATTGTAGGTGAAACCACCGGAGGCGGCGCTCACCCGGGCGGAGTAATGGCAATTAATGAAGGATTTGCAGTATTTGTACCTAACGGAAGAGCAATAAACCCGATTACCAAAACCAACTGGGAAGGCACCGGGGTAACACCGGATGTAGAAATAAAATCAGAGCTTGCCCTGGAAAAAGCGCAGATACTTGCGCTGGAAAAGCTTGCTGCTAAAACCAAAGATGAGCAGCAGAAACGCACCTATAACTGGATGACGGAATCATTAAATGCAGTTTTAAACGCACCTGTAATTGATGATAATACTTTAAAAAATTACGCCGGTACATATAATGACAGGACAATAACATATGAAGGCGGGAAGCTTTATTACCAGCGCAGGGGCAGGCAGAAATACCAGATGACGCCGATGACCGAAGATACATTTATGTTCAGGGATATTGAGTACTTCAGGTTAAAATTTGTGAAGGATGCGCTGGGTAATGTGACCGAGGTGAACGGTTTGTATGATGACGGACACCAGGATAAATCAAAGCGGACGAATTAGAAATTCGGAGTGCATTGACTTCGTCAATGCCTGCATCAACACAGTTGATGCACTCCAGAGAAGAAAATTATTACAGTACAGAAACGCCGCTACGAAGGAGTCTGTTGGACCGAAACGTTTCTAACGTTAAATGCCAAGATTATTTAATTATAATATTAACTTTTCCTGCGTCAGATAAATATCTAAATACTTTCAGCCTGACGCCACGATTACGAGAGACGCCCCAGCCATGCCTTCGGCTTGGCAAGCATGGGCGTCTTTACAGGTGATGATTTGTAGTGTAAGGAATCAGCAAACTTCCTTCTATAATTCACTGCTTTCGTCAGGTCCTCAGACCTGACGGGACAGCAAACCCCCATCTGTGAATAACGGAAAACAAAATTTAAAGATAAATTGTAAAAGTACTTATTGCAGCATAATAGTCCCCCCTTCAGCTG
>LLZO01000183.1 GCA_001567545.1 Candidatus Tepidiaquacellales bacterium OLB5 | reverse complement strand
ATTGCCAAAATGTGTATTATTTTATGGAAAACTAATGCGAAACATACAGATAAAATTAATTAAATATTTGAAAATATGAAAATTTTAATTAAAACTGCAAAAATGTTAAAATTTAAAGCATTAATGCTATGCACAGCATTAATTTTTTGCGGTATAAATATTTTTGGGCAGAGTATAACCTGGCAGAGGATAATTAATAATAATTATAGTAATTACAATAAAGTTATACAAACTCATGATAATTTTTTTGTTGCTGTTGGTTTTGATAAGATCAATACTGTAGATTACTTTGTACTTTCAAAATTTGATTTTTATGGAAATGTAATTTGGCATAAGTCTATTGGTTCTGGTTTTTCGAGGGGACACTGGATTGTAGAAACAAGCGACAATAATTACATAATGTGCGGCAGTATTTATTTTGATAACATTAGCAGGATATACGTAGTTAAAACAGATACAAGCGGAACAATCTTATGGGAAAAAAATTACTATTCAAGTGATATAAACAATGCATATTGTATTAAAGAAACAAGTGATAATAGTATTTTAATTGCAGGTATGACTTTCCCAAACAACGTTGGAATATTTTTACTTAAAACGGATATGATGGGCAATGTTATTAACCAAAAAATATATATTAATAATTATCAACAACAAATTTACGAAATAATTGAATATGATAATTACTATTGGGGTATAGGCGCCTCTTCAATTAATAATTCTGATTTACTGGTATTGAAGCTTGATAAATCTTTAGATACAGTTAGAACAAAAACATATGGCGGGATCTATATTGATGGAGGTTATTCTATTACAAAATTAGAAAATGAAGGGATTATTTTAGGCGGAATATCGCAATCCTATAATTCAAATAATCTATATGAAACATTCATAATTAGAATAGATACAAATTTTAATACGATTTGGCAAAAAACATTTTTGACAAATTATAATGAAATTTGTAAATCCATAAATTATAAAACAGGTTTAGGAATTATTGCTGCCGGAAGTATAGATTCAATTGGAAATATTTCAAGCTCAAAATTAAGATTACTTAATTTAAACGGGGATATTATAAGAGAAAAAACTTTTTTACCTGGAACTTTAGGTGCAGGTTTTGAATCAGTTGTATTTACGAATGATAATGGCACAATTGCAGCAGGCTATGTTACTTTTTCAGGTGGATTTGAAAAAATGTACATTGTTAAAACTGATTCATTGTTATATGCTGACCCAATTGGTTTAGTAAATATCAGCACTGAAATTCCAAAAGCATTTCAGTTATTTCAAAACTATCCCAACCCTTTTAACTCATCAACAAATATCAAATTTCAAATTAATGAAAATTCAGATGTAAAAATTATTATTTTTGATGGATTAGGAAAACAAATAAATAAATATGAATTTGGGGAAATTAAAGCAGGTACTTATCTTATGAATTGGAATGCAAATAATTTTGCCAGCGGAATATATTTTTATAAAATAATTTCTAATAATTACAAACAAACAAAAAAAATGGTTTTACTTAAATAATATTTAATAACTTAACTTACAATTTTTATGAAAACTCTATTTATATTCATTTTCGTTTTATTTATAAATAATGTCTTAACACAGGACTTACATTTAAATGAACTACAAGTGCAAAATTTATCATCTGATATAATAAAAGTATATGTCTATCCTGTAGGTCCAGTTTTTAATGCTAATAAAGAATATAAACTTCGAGCTAGTTACCCGCTTAACCATGCTCCTTATATAATTGGGGGCTTAGTTAACAGGAATATATATAATAATCAAAGTGTAATTTTTACATTTGATGGAACTACAGGAGATATTGAAGATGGAATGATCGGTTATGGGAAATATCGAATAAACATATATAAATTAGTTGGTAGTAATTTTACTTTAGTCAATCACTGTTATGTTGATTATAGTCATTCATTATATCCATGGTCACCACCTCCAAATGGGTTAGCAAATGATATTAGTATTACATATATAAATGAAAATACATTAAATCATTGGGGCTATCCAATGCCACCTGATAATACTGTAAAAATTTGGGATCAACGAGTTAGAGTACCTGAAGCTTATGAAGAACAGGATAAAAATGGATTTAAATCTGCAGTACCTGATTCCTATGGTAATTGGTTGCAATGGCCATTAGACCCGTTAAATTTCAATGGCAGTGGAATGGATATAGGAAAGTTAATGGTAAATTTAGATATAATCCCGAATCATCACCCTAAAGTTAAATGCGGTGAAACATTTTCGATAGAAAGTGGCTCAAGGTTATTATTACAAAGTACTAATAACGGTGCAAATTATTCGCAGTTTACAGTTGGCGAATATCCCGGATCAAACTGTTGTGCTTGTTAAAGACTGCAACCGCAGTTAAGACTGCAGCAGCAGTTAATAATGCTTCAAACAACTACTTAATTTAATATAGCGAAAACCAATTTTAACGGTAAATGCCGTTAATAATAGTTTAAATTTATTAAGCCAATAATTCATTGATTAATAAATATAAATAATGTTTTTAATTGTAATTTGCTAAAATGTGTATTATTTTATGGAAAACTAATGCGAAACTTGTTGATATAATTAATTAATTTATTTGAAAATATGAAAATTTTAAATAAAACTTCAAAAATTTTTAAATTTAAAACAATATTACTTTGTGCAGCATTAATTTTGTGCTGTGTAAATGTTTTTGGGCAGAGTATAACGTGGGAAAGAACTTATTTAAGATCTAACTGGACAAGCGGTTATTCTATAAAGCAGACAAGTGATGGTAACTATATAACATGTGGTTTACGGACAAATTATGGTGGTTTCGTTTTAAAATTAAACCGCTACGGAGATACACTCTGGGTGAGGTATTTTCCAGTAGCTGAGTTTACTTCCATTATAGAAACTATTGATGGAAAATATGTAGCTATTGGTTGGACCGATTTTGTACATATTGTAAAACTTGATACAAATGGAAATAATATCTGGGCAAGACAAATAATTGAACCCGGTTATGAAACACGTGCATATCATATTTGTTTAACAAACGATGGAGGTTTCGCAATTGCCGGTGAAGCAAAATCGAATAATCCGACAATACTGTCGGGATATTTTTTAAAACTCGATAGTACTGGTTTTAAAATATGGTCTAAAGTAATTTATAAAACTAATACTAATATTGTTCTATCAGGTGTTAAAGAAATTATACCAGCAGGCTTTATTTTAACTGGAGGAGAATTATATAACAATAATCTTCAAATTATAGTTATTAAGACATTACTGAATGGTGATACGTTATGGACAAAATCATTTGGTACTAATTATGATGAACGTGGATATGCTATTTTCCAAACAAATGATAATGGATTTTTATCAATTGGACAAATTTATTTATCTGGTGGTCAAAGAAGACTATATTTTACTAAAACTGACAGTACAGGTATTTTGCTTTGGTCAAAAATTTATGGCGATACTTTAACAACTTATGAATTAAGATCTTCAG
>LLZO01000182.1 GCA_001567545.1 Candidatus Tepidiaquacellales bacterium OLB5 | reverse complement strand
TCTGTTGTTTATATATAGAAAATCAACATGAGCATCACAGGAAAAAATCATTTAAGGAAGAGTATTTGACATTTTTGAAGAAGTATAAAGTGGAATATGACGAAAGATACATTTGGGAATAAGTATTAAAGTGCTTTAGTATTGCGCCCCTTCAGGGCTTTGATAAATTTGTATTTGTTTTCGATGGGCTTTGCCCATCGCTGATCTATCCAGCCCTTTCAGGGCTTGTGTTAGAGTTAAAATTATTTTATACATATGAAAACTAATATAAATCACGTAATTAAACTTCTTGGGGATCATTTTAACGGTAACCCGTGGATTGATGTCACAATTATGGGCGAGCTTAAAAAACTTTCAGCAAAACAGGCAGCATATAAACCCGGCGGGTTGAATTCCGTTTGGGAAATTGTGAACCATATGATATCCTGGCGCAAAGCGCTTATTGGCAGAGTTATGGGTAAACCCGTTAAGTATTCAGATGATAATTTCTTCAGGGAAGTTAAAGACAGGTCGCCCGAAGCATGGAAAAAAACCATTGCGGAACTGAAAAAATCACAGAAAACGATAATATCATTTTTACAGAAACAGGAAGATGAATTGCTCGAAACTGTTTCACCAGCCAGCGGTTATACTTTCTATGAGCTTGTTGAAGCGATTCTGTTACACGATGCATATCATACCGGGCAGATTGTGCTGATAAAAAACTTTATTCAATTAACAATTGACAATCACGCTAAAGCCCACAAGGGGTAAACAGTGACTTCGAAATTACTTCGTAATTTCTTGTGAGCAATAAATAATGAACAATAATTAATGTTTTATAAAAATAAAGTTATGTAAATTATGGCAGCACCGGAACCGGTAAATATAAAATTTTTTAAAACGCAGGATGCTTTCAGGAAGTGGCTTGAGAAAAATCATGCCCAAAAAGGCGAGCTGTGGATGGGTTATTACAAAAAAGGCTCAGGAAAAAAAAGCATAACATATAAAGAAGCCCTTGAAGAAGTGCTGTGTTTCGGGTGGATTGACGGTATTTCAAGAGGCATCGATGAAGAAAAATACTGCCAGCGGTACACGCCAAGACGCAAGGGCAGCATATGGAGCGCAGTGAATATCAATAAAGCCGAAGAGCTTATTAAAAACGGAAAGATGCATGAAAGCGGCCTGCATGTTTACAGGAACCGGGACTTAAAAAAAGCGGGGCTGTATTCCAATGAGCAGAAGGAGATAAAATTTCCCATGGATTTTTTAAAAAAACTTAAAAAAAATAAAAAAGCGTGGGAATATTTCAGCACTATGCCGCCCGGTTACAGGCGAACTGCAACATGGTGGGTTATATCAGCAAAGCAGGAAGAGACACGCAGGCGCAGGCTTGATACATTGATCGCGGATTCAGCTGCCTGCAGGAAGATAGGTCCGTTAACACCGGCTAATGAGAAAAATAAAACTAATAAGAAGAAACAATAAAATTT
>LLZO01000181.1 GCA_001567545.1 Candidatus Tepidiaquacellales bacterium OLB5 | reverse complement strand
CCCGGTTCCAGCGGAATTCTTATCTTTGACCGTAATTTATATGACAGCCATTTTTCACCAGACCAGCCCGGCGGGGGGACAGTTAAGTGGACAAATCCATGGGGCGAGCACAGTTTCTATGAAGATGTTGAGCTGCGTGAAGACGGCGGCACTCCGCCTTTTTTACAGACCATCAAGGCTGCGCTTGCCGTTAAGCTGAAAGAACAAATTGGTGCAGATGTTATTGCTGCCAGGGAAAAAGAAATTACAAAAAAAGTATTCAGCCGGTTAAAAAATATATCCGGGCTTCACATTCTTGCATCCAATATCGAAGACAGACTGCCAGTTATCTCATTTTATATAGATGGTTTACACTACAATCTTGGTGTCCGGCTGCTGAATGACAGGTTTGGAATTCAGGTCAGGGGAGGCTGCTCATGCGCCGGTACTTACGGACATTACCTGCTTCATGTATCAAAGCAGCTTTCTCACAGGATAACCGAAATGATAGAACATCATGACCTTTCCGAAAAACCGGGATGGATCCGGATGTCGCTTCACCCGGTTATGACTGATGAAGAGATTGAATATATTATCGAAGCTGTAAAAGAAGTATCAGCAAATTTCAAGTCATGGGCTTTGGATTATGTATATGATCCGCATGAAAATAATTTTTGCCATATTTCAAAACCAACCTATGAAGCTGAAGTTGTTGATGAATGGTTTGAACTTTAGTTATTTTTTTTAGCCAGAATTTTATTATATATTTCCTCAACTTTATCAGTCATTTTTTCTGCTGTGAATTTACTGTTATAAAGTTCATAGCTTTTTTGACCCATTATATTTCTTAAATCGCTGCTTTGGCTAAGCTTTTTTACAGCCCCGGAAATTTTTAATGTGTCTTTTTCAGGTAATACAAAACCGTTGACCCCGTCTTTAACCATTAATGACATACTTCCTACATCAGTTACTACCATGGGCAGCTTTTTCTGCAGTGCATGAATCAGCGCAAAAGGGAATGCCTCTCCACCTCCTTCTACTGAAGTATGAGCGTATATATCAAATGCTGAGTACATTTCATACATATCTTTCCTGAATCCGGTAAAAATTATTTTATCCTTTATGCCAAGTTCTGCGGAAATTTTCTGCAGGTATCCCATTAATTCACCGTCGCCAACCAGCATTAACATTACATTATTATTTTCTTCAGCTGCTACTGCAAAAGCTCTTATTAGGAATTCCTGTCCTTTGAAATCCACCATTCTTGCAGTATTGCCAATCAGGATTATTTCATCTGTAATGTTGAACTCTTTTCTTATTTTTTTCCGGGTTTCTAGATTGCTATCACTTTCATTTTCTATTCCAAGATAAAGAATACTGATTTTACTTTTATCAATATTATCTTTTTTAATCAGCATATCGCGGATCTTTTCTCCATCTGCAATGAACTGGTGAGTCAGCATCCTGTTCCGGATATAATGTGTAATGTTGTGCTGAATGCTTTGCAGACTGTGTATATTAGTTACGTGCTTTATCCCCGAAATTTTTGCAGCAACTGCACCTGCAGTCCTGTCAAAATTTGTATTGGAGTGTACTATATCGATTCCGTTTAATTTAATATAATCTGTAAGAATTTTTGCAATTTTAAAAACACCTTTTGTACTGTTTACAGGATAATCTACCGGAAACAGTTCTATACCTTCAAGCCTGCATTTATTATATAATTCAGTGTTTTTCAGGCACGATATGGTTACTCTGTAGTTACGGTTTTTCAGTATTTTAGCTGCCTGGTATACAAAAAATTCACCGCCGCCGTAAATTTGGAGCGAATTTAAAAATAAAATCCGTTTTTTTGATAAATCCTGCATAGAACTACTAAATTAGCTTATAAAATCCGTATAAAAAACCTTGAAAAAATGTCATTTTTTTGTCATTAAAAAACTGATAAATGTCATTTAATAATATAGTATAAATCATATGTTGATATGATTAAGATGGCTAATTTTGTAGTGGTAAAATATTTTAAATCAGCAATCAGCTTAATAATATGGAAATTTTAAAAAGTTCAGATATAAAATCTAAAGATTTTGGTTTTGCTGCAAGAAGAGGTAAATATTTTGATATAAATGATATTATTAATAAAGGTAAAGCAATAAACGATGATGATATCCGTAAATTTGAAAAACTTGACGTGATATACCGTGCACTATGTGCCGTTTTATATAATTTTGTTCCAACAAGCGGCCACCCGGGAGGTTCAATTTCTTCCGGCAGGTTTGTTTCTTCTGTTTTATATAATGTTCTGGATTTTGATATTAAAGATCCTTTCCGGGATGATGCTGACCTTGTAGTATATGCTGCCGGTCATAAAGCTCTTGGGTTATATGCAATGTTTGCCTTAAGGAATGAGCTGGTGAGGGCATTTAAACCTGAACTGCTTCCTGAAGAAAAATTCCAGATGAGGCTGGAAGACCTTCTTGGTTTCAGAAGAAATCCGGTAAACGATCTCCCTTTGTTCCATAAATATAATGCTAAAGCATTAGACGGACACCCTACACCTGCAACTCCGCATGTAAAAATAGCAACCGGCGCAAGCGGTGTTGGTGATACAGCAGCTTTTGGTCTTGCTTTGGGTGCAATTGATTATTTCGGTGAAAATTCACCTCAGATCCATGTAATTGAAGGTGAAGGCGGTATGACACCCGGTAGAGTAGCAGAAGCACTTGCTGCAGCATCTGCAATGAGGCTTCATAATATAAAATTCCATATTGATTTTAACCAGGCTTCAATAGACAGCAACCGTGTTTGCCGCGAGGGCGAACAAAAAGGTGATTATGTACAGTGGAACCCGATGGAACTTTGTTACCTGCATGATTTTAATGTAATATATGTTGATGACGGGAAAGATTTCGGTAAGGTTGCTGCTGCACAGCAGTTTGCAAAGAACCTGGATAACAAAATGCCGACAGCAATTGTTTACCGTACAGTTAAAGGCTGGAAATACGGTATTGAAGGCAGGGCATCACATGGTGCAGGCCACAAAATGAATTCTGATGGCTATTACCAGGCATGCAGTGAATTTGAAGATGCTTTCGGAGTAAAAGTTCCGCGGTTTGAAGGAAACGCTGAAAGTGTAAATATTGAAAAATGTTTCTATGATACATTGATGTGTATAAGGGGAGCAATAGAAAAAGATAAAGACTTTTCCATGTTTGCCGATGCAATCAATGAAAGCAAAGTAAGGCTGAATAAACTTAACAGGAAGCCTAAAGCAAATCCGACAGATCTTAAAGCCCTGTATAAAGATAATATACTTAATGAAAAGGAAATACCTGCCGAGCTTAACATTAAACCTGGCGATGTAACCACACTCAGGGGGGTATTAGGTTCATCACTTGGATATATAAATAAAAAATCAGGAGGCGCAGTTCTAGGTGTTGCCGCAGACCTGCTTGGTTCAACTTCTGTTAATCTTGTCGGAACCGGTTTCCATGACGGCTTTTATGATTCTGTTGATAACCCTGATTCAAGAATTCTTGCTGTTGGCGGAATTTGTGAAGATGCAATAGGTGGAATGATGGCAGGGCTTTCTGCATTCGGAAAACATATCGGCGTTAGTTCATCTTACGGAGCATTTATAAGCGCAATGGAGCATACCGCAGCAAGGCTGCACGGTATAGGCGAGCAGAATAAAGTTATGCATTTTGGCGGTAATTATAATACATGGATTCTAATTAACGCGCATGCCGGACTTAAAACCGGTGAAGACGGACCTACACACGCTGACCCTCAGTGCCTGCAGCTGATACAGGAAAATTTCCCTCCGGGAATATTAATTACTTTGACCCCATGGGAGCCGGGTGAGATCTGGACTCTGCTTGCTGCCGGATTAAAACTTAGGCCTGCAATTCTTTCACCGTTTGTTACCAGGCCAAATGAACCGGTTATTGACCGTGAAAAACTGGGAATTGCTCCCGCAAGCGAAGCTTCAAAAGGTGTTTATGCTTTAAGAAAGGCAGATCCCAATCAGCATCTGGATGGTTCAGTTATCCTCCAGGAAAGCGGAGTAACAATTGAGTTTATTACAAAAGTACTGCCGATGCTTGATAAAGAAGGCTATAATCTGAATATATATCATATTTCAAGCGCAGAGCTGTATGATGCTCATCCTAAAGAAGAGCGTGAAGCGCTGCTGCCGTACACTGTGAGAAGAAGCGCACTGGGAATTACCGGTTTTACACTTCCCACCATGTATAAATGGATAACGGGTTTTGAAGCAAGATATAATATTCTGCATCCGTTCCGTAAAGGTTATTACCTTGCAGCGGTTCTGCAGAAAGTGTTCTGCACCAGGCCGGACTTGATGCAGAAAGCATGTTTTCAGAAGTAAAAAAATATATCGAAGTAAATTATAGAGAAAAACTCTCAGTAAATTAAACGGAAACCTTTTGCCGGGTACTTTTTTAAAGCATTAAATTGTGTAAAAACAAGTTAATGCTGTTAATTAACTATTTTCAGAAGTTAAATTTTTCCTGAAATGATTAAACTTCTTTGTAAAAATTTTCCCGGCAGGCAATATCCAATATTAATTGTCCATATATTTTACTTTGTTGCAGCCGCTGCAATGTCATTTGTTTATTATCATAAGATCATTGAACCGGTTGATTTTTATACTGATGAATATGGCGGCGTGTTCAGGGTATTGAATCTGGATGCTGTATCTACAATACAGTTCAGGTTCCTTGTTCCTCTTTTAATTGGCGTATTACATTATACTTTGGATATTTCTCCAAAAGCGCTGATGTGGTTTTACACAATAATTTTTATTTACCTTACTTTTATTGCTTTTTACAGAATTATTAATATTTATTTTAAAAATGAAATATTTAACTCTTTAATAGTTATGCTAATCATTTATCCATTATCGTGGAATTTGATTGCGGTTAATGAAATATTTTTCTTTACGGATACATCATCATTGTTTTTCATGATGTTATCACTTTATTTTGTTTTGACACGAAATTATAAATTTCTTATACCGGTGTTTTTCCTGGGCGTTGTTAATCATTATTCAATTGGATTTATTATTCCTGCATTTTTGCTTTTTAATTATAAAACAATATTTAAAACTACTATAATTAAGTATACTGCAATATTATTTTTTTTATATTCCGGATATTATATAATTGCAAAGTTAATGCTGCCTGAACTGCCTCCCGAAAGAGATGATGGTTTTTTACTTGCTGATTTTGAAAGAAATTTTCATCATTTAAAGATTTCCCCGGGTCATTTAATTTTACGTGATATTTTCTTTAATTTTGGAGGAATACATATTTTTACTATATTATTCTATTTTACCCCGATCTGGAAGAAAGTGAAAAAAGAATATACATTATATAATCTGACTATATTGATATTTGTTTTAATGACATTAAGCGGTTTTGGGCTGTATTCAGAAGAACTGCGCTGTTATGTTCCAGTATTGCCGTTTTTAATTATTCCTGCAATGCTGTTCTTATCACAGTTTGCACCCAAATTGATGCCGCTAAGAAAAAAGATGATTGCTAAAAATGAAAAAAATTATGCTAAAGGTTTAATACCGGTTCATTAACGCTCTTACCCTTTGCGGAATTACTGTTAATTACTGAATATATTACGGGGTATGAAGCTAACCGCAGCAGGCAACTGCTGCGGTTTTTATTTTATCAGGACCATTTTTTTGCTAAATGAAATTTTTTCTGTTATTAATTTATAATAATAAATGCCACTGGGGAACTTAGATGCATTCCATAAAATATTATGGTTACCTGGCAGCTTAATTTCATTTAACAATGTTACAGTTTCGACCCCAAGTGAGTTATAAATTCTGATAATTACTCTTGTTTGTTCAGGAATACTGAAACTGATTTCTGTTTCAGGGTTAAACGGGTTTGGGTAATTTTGATATAAAATATAACCACCTGTATTAATGCTGCTTTCGTTGTTTATGCCAATTACTGCATTGCACAGCCCATGGTTCCCCAGCTGGTTTCTAAAAGGACTATAAACCATTGCTGTTTGCATTCTAACTGATTGATCATATGTAAACATATATTTGGCAGGATCTGCTGAGTAATCCATAAAATTCATAAACATTTCACCGTTAGGAGAATTACTTGGGTTACTGCATGATCCCGGGTTAATAGGGTAAACAGGAAATCCGGTATTAGATGTAAATGCCGGCGGGGTATCTGTACAATAATCTGTCAGGCAGCTGCCATCTCCCCAAATATGTCTTAATCCTAAGTAATGACCTGCTTCATGAGTTATGGTTCTACCTCTAACATTCGGAGAAGCATAAATACCTCCCGGATAAAACAACGGTGAACCAACCGCAGAGCAGTAACTCCAAATACCGTCTGTTGAATCTGTTCCCTCACCGTTACCGCTAATGCCTGGGAGAGTGCTAAATGGAGGCAATGTTGCATAACCGGTGAACTGAACTGCAGAATTTTTATCGCTTACCCATATATTAAGATATTTTCTAACATCCCATACTGTAGCCGGTTTCACTACTCCGTCAAAAAAAGCTCTTAAAGATTGAGGTGTTGTAAATGAATTTGGATTTTGCCAGCCGTATGTATTAAAATTTATACGGTTTATTCCCGGTTCGGTTAAAGGATTACCGCTGGAATCTTTTTCTGAAAGACAGAATTTAATATATATGTTCGCTATTTTTACTCTGCCCAGTGAATCTAAATTAACAGGAGGCAGGTTTTGATTTATAGCCCACTGAATAAATGCATTAGCAGGATATGTATTATAATTAAATCCTGTTCCTGCAAAATCCTGATTCAAAACAGTTATTTGTGAATTTATCTGTCCCTGATCAATGTTTGGGAAAGTACCGGCAGGCTGACCGCCGTGAATTACATGAAAAATTACCGGAATAGTATATTCAGTAAAATCATTTGAAAAATTTTTAATTAAATTACTGAATTCAGATTCCCATTTATCGGAAGGTGTTATTGTACCGCATTCAATACCTGATGTTTGGGAATTAATTTTATTAAAGGTCAAAAGAACTAATATTAAAAATAAAATTGTTTTCATTGTTATTTCATTACAAATTTAATCAATTTTGGGTTAATGTACTTTATTGAAATTGTTGAAAATTTAAATCTCCGGATTATTTTTAACTTTTAAATAAATTAATTATTATTTAAATTTGTAACTCAGGATCGAAAAAACGGGCATTACAGCCTGTTTTTTAGGTTTCTGAAGCAGATTTTTTCACTCGCGGGAGTGGTGGAATGGCAGAACTGCTTTCTCACTCAAGACTGCTACAGCAGTCAGGCACACCATCTTGCGAAGAGCTGCTCAAAAGCAGATCGAAGTCCCGCCAAAAGCGGGAAGGGGGTAAAACCCAAGCGTTCATTTTACAAAAACAAATAGACTTTTTACTCAGCGGGAGTGGTGGAATGGCAGACACACCATCTTGAGGGGGTGGCGCTCACAAGGCGTGGGGGTTCAAGTCCCCCCTCCCGCACTAAAAAA
>LLZO01000180.1 GCA_001567545.1 Candidatus Tepidiaquacellales bacterium OLB5 | reverse complement strand
TCGGCGCAAAGATATCTGATTACCTTTTAAAACCGGTTAACCCTAACCAGATCTTACTTGTATGCAAAAAATTCCTTGAAGGCAAACGAATAAAAAGCGAAACTGTGTCACGCGACTACATCCAGGAACTGAATAAGATTAATATGTCTATGATGGAGCCGCTGGATTATAATGACTGGATAAAAATTAACAGCGACCTCACTCAATGGGAAATGGAGCTTGATGAACATCCTGAGCTTGGATTAAAGGAAACTGTTCTGGCAACACGCAAAGAATGCAATGCAGAGTTCTGCAGATTTTTTGAACGGAATTACCTTGAGTGGATCCACGGCAAAAAAGAAGGCCCAACATTTTCCAATGGAATAGTAGAAAAATATGTATTTCCTGAGCTTGGCTCTAATAAATCAGTTTTCTTTTTTGTTATCGATTGCCTTAGGCTTGACCAATGGATGCTGATGGAAAAAATGCTTTATGATTATTATAAGATCTCCAAAGATTTTCATTACGGGATAATACCATCTGCAACGCCTTATGCAAGGAATTCAATTTTCAGCGGCCTGTTCCCCAGTGAAATAGAAAAACACTACCCCGAGCTTTTTGCAAAAGGGGAAGATGATGAGAACAGCAAAAATAACTATGAAAAGGAATTTTTGCAGAAACTTCTGGACAGGAAAAGAATTAAGCTGAAAAATGAGCTGCGTTATGTTAAAATACTGGATGCTGATTTCGGCAAAGGTATTGAAAACAAAATATCAAGCTTTTCAAATACACATCTTAATGCCATTGTTGTAAATTTTGTTGATATACTGGCTCATAACAGGTCTGATAATGCCGTGCTCAAGGAAATTGCGCCGGATGAATCAGCTTACCGCTCATTAACACAGTCTTGGTTTGAGCATTCGTCTCTTTTTAATATGTTCAAAATACTGTCACAGCAGAAAGATATAAAGATCATAGTAACAACGGATCACGGAAGCATACGCTGTATGCGCGGAGCCAAGGTGCTTGGCGACAGGGAAACATCAACAAACCTGCGCTATAAATACGGCAGGAACGTTAAGATAGATGACCGCCAGGCAATTTTTATCAGGAATCCGCAGGATTATAAACTTCCAAAGCGCGGCGGTATCGTCAATTATGTTGTTACAAAAGAAGATTTTTATTTTGTTTACCCGACCGATTATCATTATTACCTTAATCATTACAAGAATACATTCCAGCACGGCGGCATTTCGATGGAAGAGCTGATATTACCGGTAATAACACTTGAACCGAAGGTGTAATTTTTATGCAAATTGATTTTGCCGTTACCACCAAAAACGAGGAAGAAACTGTTTTTCTCGGCAAAAAA
>LLZO01000179.1 GCA_001567545.1 Candidatus Tepidiaquacellales bacterium OLB5 | reverse complement strand
AGGCAACGACTACTACACCACATCAAGCGACTTCGCGCTCGCCGGCGGGCTATTCTCATCATCATTTATCTTCGATAAAGAAGGCGATGATTATTATGAATCAAAAGGCTCGGGTAATCTGGGTGCTGCAATCGGGGGTTTAGGATTGCTATATGATGAAAAAGGCAACGATACGTACAAAGGAATTTCGTTTTCAATTGGTGCAGGATGTTTTGGTGTTGGTTTATTGGTTGATCGTGAAGGAAATGATTTCTATATCGCCAATTCATACTCCCAGGGATTTGGTATGACCCAAGGTGTTGGCTGTATTGTTGATAACAAGGGCAATGATTCATATTTGATTGATTCCCGCTCGCTTGATATAGGCAGGTATAATGACCATTACGTATCAATGTGCCAGGGCTACGGGCTTGGACTTAGACCCTTTTATGCAGGCGGCATCGGGTTAATTATTGAGGGCGATGGAAATGATATTTATAACACCGATATTTTCGGTCAGGGCGGCGCATACTGGTACTCTCTCGGTGCAATAGTTGATAAAGGCGGACATGATAAATATAACGGCTACCAGTATTCACAGGGAGCCGGGATTCATTTAGCTGTAGGATTGCTTAAAGATTATGACGGCTGGGATTTCTACCAGTCAAACGGTGTATCACAGGGCTGCGGCCATGATTTCGGTTACGGCATGCTGTGGGATGTAAAGGGTAATGATAATTATTCAGCCTACTCTCTTTCCCAGGGCGCAGGCAACGCTGATGGAATAGGTATACTAATTGATGAAAGCGGAGTTGACGGCTACCTGAATAAATTTCCACAGAACACCCGCGGCTACGGCAATCCCCGCAGGGAATACGGCAGTATTGGTGTGTTCTTAGATGCATCCGGCACCGATTTTTACTCCAACCCGGGATATGACAGTACATTTATAAATTCTTCAACATGGGGAGTATTTGCCGATTATGATCACAAAGACATGGCTGAACAGATAAGCGGGGATAATTTTAAAGTTCAGCTTGATACTGCCAAAATTAGCGATTCTTCAAGGACAAGGGGTCGTGACCCCTTGCAGGATACATATACAACCGAAGAGTATTTTATAATGGCAAAAACCATTGAGCCGCGTTTTTCGCTTTGGCAGGAGTATGGTTTCCGCAAGCTGGCTGAAGACAGCACAAATACAGCACGGTATATAGTTACTAAATTCAATACAACCGATCACCGTGATGTACAGGTTTTCCGTGTGTTATCTCAAAAGATCCAGTGGTCAATTGCTCAGGTGCTGCTGGATAAATTCAGGCTTTATACAACTGGTGCGGGTGTTTTTACGCAGGCAGAGCTCAGCATGATGTGTTATATATTCGGGGAAACCAAAGACCCTTCGGCAAAAGATTATTTATTACAGTTAACATTTGATGAAAATTACCGGCTGCGTTCATCTGCAATAAATGCGTTGGGAAAAATAAATTATGATAAGACCGATAAAGAATTTATTGAAAAAGTTATTTTAAGATTAAGTGAACTTGCTGCAGAAAATTCACCTAAGAAGCTTTATAATAAAGATATTGCTTTTGCTTTGGGTAATTATATCTCGCCATTGGGCATGCAGACACTTTTGGGAATGCTTAACAATTCATTTTACGGAGCAAGATTTGTTGCTGCTGAAAATCTGAAGAAATATTCAGAGCTTGCTCTTGTTACGCTTGGCAGTAATGCAATACCTGAATATCTTTCAAATGAACGTTCGCTGATAGCCTTTACACAGGCTATGAGCCAGCTTAACAGCAATGATTTTAAAGTGCTGTTCACATATTTAATTGTATCACCTGTGTATAATAATGAAGCTGTCATTTACAATCTGATAAGTCTTTTAAAATACAAAATTGAAAGTTCCGGTGAAAAGGGGCTTGATGTATGGTATCAAACTGAATTGAATTTATTGCAATCAAAGGTCCCTTTAAGGGTTCATTAATTAATAATTCTGGATTAGAACAGCTCCACTCCTTTTTTAAGGAGGGGAAGCCCCGATGTAAATCGGGGCGGGGTGGTAAAAAATATTATCTGTCTCCCGGCACTTTTTTTATTATCCCCATTTTTCTTACAGGGGCAATTTCACCTTTAACCTGAACTTCATTAGTATCGGTTTTTATTGTATCCTGCACTACTTTAATTTTTCCAACTGTTCTTGTTTCCACGGGATCGCATGATTTAGTGCTGTCAGTATTATTATTTCTTTTCTGATAATCATAAAATGAAATACCGCCCTGTATCCTGTTAAGATCATTATAATTTACAGTATCCTGATTTGTTTTAACGGTATCATCTTTAAGCTCAATTGCCCCGGTTAACGGCACATCTTTTCCTGCAGCTTCACCGCTGCAGCCGTACATTAATGAGCCGGCGCAGAGCATTAGCGCAAGCGCTGCGGTGCGGAACGGTGTATTTAACGGGAATAAAAATGAAGGAAAGCTCCATTTGTTTTCAGGATTAATTTTAATTCTCGGCACGGCAGCTCCACCGTTTTCTATCTGGCTTAAATTAAACCTTCCGCATATCTTTTTATCTATATTTGCTGATATATACTGCTGTATTTGATCTTCTGTTTTGTTCGAAAAATCAACTACAGTTTTTGCGCATGCTTTGCAGAATGCACCCTGTTCATTTGGTGTCATTTTATTCCAATCCTCAGAACACGGGTCCGGTATATATATTTTAAACAGATTTTCGTGTGCCATTTAATTTCTCCTTTAAAAAACATCCCTTTATTACTGTTATGTTTATTTACTTCGGTAATAATGATTTTGTTCCTGTTGTTAGAAACCTGTCCTATCTCATATTTTTCAGTTGATGTATTTATTATTTTTGTATTATTACATACTAAGAAAGGAAGATAATTATGCACGAAAAAAGTATAGAATTATTGAATAAAGCAGTAGCTGATGAATTAGCTGCAATTCACCAGTATATGTATTTCCATTTTCATTGTGATGACCAGGGATTTGACCTGCTTGCCGGGCTGTTCAAAAAAACTGCGATAGAAGAAATGATACACGTTGAAAAGCTTGCAGAAAGAATTTTATTCCTTAAAGGTGATGTAAAAATGGAAGCAGCCCAGAAAACCGAACAGCTTAAAGATGTAAAAGATATGCTTAATATGGCCAGAAAAATGGAAGAAGACAGCGCTAAAGAGTATAATGTGTGGGCTAACGAATGCAGCGCAAATGCCGATGCAATTTCAAAACAATTGTTTGAATCGCTTGTTGCTGAGGAAGAGCGGCATTACAGCCAATACGACACAGAGCTTGAAAATATTGCCAAGTTTGGCGGTAACTATCTTGCCCTGCAGTCAATTGAAAGAAGCAAAACAATAGCAACACCTGCACAGGGAAAGTAAATTGCTTAATTTACCACTTTACCAATGATTTATTTTTTTATACTTTTTATAAAAAGATGAGTCACCAGGTCGACTCTTCAGGAAAGCTGAATTCTATTTTACATTGCTCCCCTCTCCTTTTAGGAGAAGGGCTGGGGGTGAGGTTAAAAAGACACACACAATATTAATTTCATCTCATCCGGTTATTCAATAAGAAAGGCAGCTTATTCAGCTGCCTTTTTTTACTTTCAAAAAAATGCGGAGCATTTTCGCAGTCCCGCGCTTCTTTATAGCGGGATGCCTTTTTACTTTTTACTTATTAAACTTCATAATACAAATGGAACTCGTAAGGATGAGGTCTTAAAGCCATCGGCTTAACTTCTTTTTCCATTTTATACTCTATCCATGTTTCAATCAGATCATCTGTGAAAACACCGCCCTGTTTAAGATATTCATTATCGTTTGCAAGATGTTCAAGTGCTGATTCAAGATTATCCGGAGCCTGCGGTATATTCTTAAGCTCTTTACTGCTTAAGTGATATATATCCATTTCCATAGCTTCACCCGGATCAATTTTATTAATTATACCGTCAATACCGGCCATCAGCATTGCTGAAAATGCAAGGTATGGATTTGCAGTACCATCCGGGCAGCGGAATTCAACCCGCTTAGCCTTGGGGCTTTCGCTGTACATCGGTATCCTGATTGCTGCACTGCGGTTAGCTTTTGAGTAAGCTAAATTAACGGGCGCTTCATATCCCGGCACAAGGCGTTTATATGAATTTGTTGTTGGATTTGTTAATGCCAATAATGAAGGAGCATGTTTAAGCAAACCGCCGATATAATATAAAGCAGTCTGGCTTAAGCCCGCATATTCATTTCCTGCAAAAAGCGGCTTTCCGTTTTTCCACAGGCTTTGATGTGTATGCATCCCGCTGCCATTATCGCCAAAAATAGGTTTTGGCATAAATGTAGCAGATTTGCCGAACTGTCTTGCTGTATTTTTTACAATATATTTAAACATCATAAGCTTATCAGCGCATTCAAGCATAGGGCAGAACCTGTAATCAATTTCAGCCTGTCCGCCAGTTGCTACTTCATGATGCTGTGTTTCTACTTCAATTCCTGCATTAAGCAAATGTTCAACCATTGCGTTCCGGATATCATTTGTACTGTCTGCAGGCGGTACCGGGAAATAACCCTCTTTTAATCTTATTTTATGGCCAAGATTTGCCTCAAGCTCAGAGCCCGTATTCCAGAATCCTTCCCTGGAATCAACCTTATACCAGCTGCTGTATTCATTTACGTTATATGCAACATGGTCAAGGATGAAGAATTCAGCTTCCGGACCGCAGTAAACTGTATCTGCAATCTTAGTTGATCTTAAATATTCTTCAGCCTTAAATGCAACATACCGCGGGTCACGGCTGTAACGCTCTTTTGTTGCAGGTGAGTAAATATCGCATATCATAGAAAGATTTTTTGTCACAATGAACGGATCAATATTTGCTGTTGCCGGGTCGGGAAAAACAAGCATATCGGATTCATTAATAGACTGCCAGCCCCTGATTGATGAACCGTCAAAACCCAATCCTTCCGTAAAAACTTTTTCATCCAGATTTTTTGCCGGTATGCTGAAATGCTGCCACTGTCCCGGCATATCGGTAAAGCGGAAGTCTATCATTTTAACGTCATGCTTTTTTATCAGTGCAAAAACGTTTTTAATAGCCTGCTGGTTTGCTGCCATTTATTTTATTTCTCCTTTTAATTTATAGTGTAAAATACATTTTATATTCAAACGGGTGAGGCATTGTGTTGATAGAATTAATTTCCTTATGTTTGTTTTCTATCCACTGTTTAATAAGCTCATCAGAAAATACATTGTCACGTCTTAAAAAAGCGCTGTCCTGCTCCAGAGCATCAAGTGATTCCTCAAGGTTTCTCGGCAGGAAATCGACTTTTTCATGCTGCGCATGGTCAACTATATTTTTTTCGAAAGGACCGAAACCCTCTTTTACCGGATCAATTTTATTTATTATACCGTCAATTCCGGCCATTAAAATCGCAGAAAGACATAAGTACGGGTTTGCGGTTGAATCAGGAGGCCTGTATTCAAACCTTGTCATTTCAGGATTTGAAATATATGACGGTATCCTTATTGCAGATGAACGGTTTCCCTTGCTGTAAGTTAATGCAACCGGGGCTTCGAATCCGGGTACTAAACGTTTATAAGAATTTGTGCTTGGGTTGGTAAACGCTGAAAGTACTCTTCCGTTCTTTAACAACCCTCCGATAAAATACCTGCCGGTTTCATTTATATTTCCGTACTCACCTTTTTTATAAAAAGCATTTTGTCCGTTCTTTGTCAGGAATGTATGTACATGCATACCGCTTCCCGGCTGTTTGAACATCGGTTTCGGCATAAATGTGATGTGAATATTATTCTGCCGGGCAAGATTAAACAGCGCATATTTAACTGTTACCACATTATCCGCTGTTTTCAGAAGGGTATCAAAATAGGTTTCAATTTCCTGCTGTCCGCGTTCACCTGTTTCATGATGATGGTATTTAACTTTAATGCCGAAATCCTTAAGCATACGGCATGCTTTATCCCTGAAGTCATCATAAACATCAAACGGGTTTGCCGCATGATATGCATTTGTAAAAAATTCCTCTGCGTGTTCTACTTCGTAAAATGATGCAGAAGTCCTTGTGTCGTATTTTACCTTGCTGAAAATGTAGAATTCAAACTCCGGCCCCCACCATGAAGTATCACCCCCGGTATATTTTTTGACCAGTGCTTCAGCTTTGCGGGCAATATTCCTGCCATCCTGGCTGAACGGTGTGCGTTCCTCATCAGTCAGAAAAATATTAGCATAAAAACTAAGTGTTTTGGTTTCGCGGAAAGGGTCAATTACTGCAGTGGAAAGATCCGGGACAAGGATCATATCGCTGTTCTCAACTTTTCGGAATCCATAGCTGGAGCCGTCAAACCCAACACCCTCATTAATCAGTGTTGGTATTATCTGCGGAAAAACAGGAAGTGAAATATGATGCAGTCTTCCGGTGAGATCGATACATTTAATATCAACTACTTCGATATTTTCATCCTTTATTATTTTATTGATACGCTGTATTTCTGTGTTGGATATATTTTTCATTTCAGGCAGTGTTTTAGGTCAATGGTAAATGTTTCTTTATGTGAAGAAAGGACAATAGAAGTACGGGTTGAGCGCACTCCTTTCCATGATTGAATTTTGGCCAGCAGCTTTTCCAGTGAAGATGTGTTTTCCGTTCTTATTTTGAGAACATGTGAGCCGTCCCCGGTAATAGAGTGGCATTCCAGTATATCAGGAGTGCTTTGAGCATGCTGTATAAAATCCTTGTAATGTGTTGGTGAATCACTTGTTACAAAAATGAAAGCAGTTATATCCTTTCCAAGCTTTTTATAATTCAGCTTAGCCTGGTATCTTTCGGTTACGCCAAGCTCCTCAAGCTTGTTCATCCTGTCGGTTACCGAAGGAAGAGAAAGCCCGATCTTTTCGGCAATTTCATTCCTTTTCATTCTTGCATTTTCCTGCAAAAAATCCAGTATCTTCAGGTCGGTTTCGTCTATTGTATGCATATTATTTATATTTGCCTTATTTATTAAGGTGAAATTAATATTTTGCTTTAATTTATTAGGCAAATTACAGTATTTACCTGCAAATATAAAGCAATGTTTTTAATTAATCAATAGTTAATAAATGATATTTTTATCGGATTTATTGATAAGGGGAGCTGGCATTCATTCGGTAGATGGGTGAAGCTTTTATCATTTGCGGGCGAAGCGAAGCAATCTCATATTTTTACGAGATTGCTTCCCCAATGGGGTAAACGTCACTGCGATCCCCGCAATTTATACTAAATCTGAATCATTAAAAAAATGAGCAATTTCTTTTTTTGCATTTTCTGCTGAGTCTGACCCGTGAACAATATTGCGCTCAATTGAATCAGCATACATTTTTCTTATTGTGCCTTCTTCAGCATTTGCCGGATTTGTAGCTCCTATCAGCTTGCGGAAATCTGCAACTGCATTATCCTTTTCAAGGCACAGCGGCACTACGGGACCCGATGTCATATAAGCAACAAGCTCACCATAGAACGGTCTTTCCTTATGAACTTCATAAAACTTTTTGGCTGAATCTTCGCTTAAGCTTAAAAGCCTCATACCTTTTATATCAAATCCTGCATCAATAATCTGCTGGATAACTTTTCCCTGTACCCTTTTTTCGAGGCAGTCAGGTTTTAAAATTGCCAGTGTTCTTTCTTTCATTAAATTCTGTAATATATTGTTTAATTAATAAGTTATTTTATTGTTATTGTCAAATTTAACAGTTATAATTGATTTATTAAACTCACAAAATTTTACCAAACTAATATTAAAATTCAGGAAAACTGAAAACTATTTGATAAAAAATTCCTGAAACAACAAAAATTTGAACGGGTATAATAAGAAAACTAATTTATTAAAAAATGCATAATATAATTTTAATTTCAATTATGATAGTTTCATTTGTATGCGGTTCTGCAGATAAGAACAGCATTGATACTAAACAAAAAACAGATAAAAATATCATTAACGATTCCCCCAAAACCAACCTTGAGCTTAATGATAACCAGACGGTTATTCCTGCATCTGCAAAAATGGAATTTGCCTTCGGCAGGAACTATAAAACGTATGAACCTTCACAGGCTGATATTGAGCTGGCTGAAAAACTGTTAATGGAGTGTTTCAACAAAGAAGTTTCCGGAACATATAATCCGTTCTTCGGCAGAAAACTTGATCAGTATAACAGGCAGTTTGTACCCGCTGAAATGGAAGGCGGGGATAAACTTATATGGATAAACTGCTTTATTTATGCTGATGTAGATCCGGTCAAAAAATGGAAAACAGATATTCTGTATGTGGCAGATGGCGGGAATGCCTTTTTTAATCTTAAGGTTAACCTGACGCGCGGCACATATTACGGATTGATGGTTAACGGTATGCCGTAAATTGTAAAATTATTATTTGCGAGCGAAGCGAAGCAATCTCATGAATTTATAAGATTGCTTCCCCAACGGGGTAAACGTCACTTCGTTCCTCGCAAGTTATCCCTCAAACTCCAGAAACTCTATCCTGTTGCCGAACGGATCGTAAAATGAAAATCTTTTCCTTCCGGGGATTTCGGTCTCTTCTTTTATATCAACACCGTTTTGAATTAAATGCACCCGTATCCTGTTCAATCCCTCGACAACAAATGCCGGGTGCGCTTTTTTCTTTCCATGTATAAAGTTTTCTTCAACTCCAAGGTGCAGCTCTGTTTCACCTGCACTAAACCAAACACCGCCGGTAGGTTTCAAAGAATCAGGTTTTTCAATTTCCTGCAGCCCCAAAACTCCTGTGTAAAATTTTCGGGCTGCTGATTCTGAGTCCTTTGGAATTGCAAGCTGAACGTGATCTATCTTTTTTATCTTTATTGCCATATTCTTTACTTATCAGTCATTATGATATTATTCAAATATATTCAATCTGCTAGTGCTTCAGTTTCAATTTCAATTAACATATCCGGGTGTACTAACCCTTTTACTTCAACCATAGTAGCACACGGTTTAATATCTATAAAGAACTCAGCATGTGCCCTGCCAATATCTTCCCATTTGCTGATATCAGTCACAAACATCCTGTTCCATACAACTTTTTCCATGGAGCTGCCCGCTTCTTTTAAATACTTTTCTATTTTTTGAAATATAAATTTAGTCTGGGTATAAGCATCACCAACCCCGACTATTTTTCCTTCATCATCCACAGCGGTTGTTCCTGTTACCATAACCCTGTTTCCGGCTTTTACAGCTCGGGAGTATCCTACAATATTTTCCCATTTAGCCCCGCTTGATATTTTTTTTATTTCCATAATTTTTATTCACGCAAATTTTAAAGAAAAAGTATATAACAAAAATACATTTTTAAATCCCAAATAAAAAATGCGGAGCATTTTAAATCACTCCGCATATTATACGCTGACGTCAATATATTATAGTATAGATCATTCAGTTCAATTTACCCCCTCCCCTTTGGGGAGAGGTGGGGTGGGGTCTTACTTTTTCCCTTCTAGTTTTTTTAACATTTCTTTCCCGCCGTTATTTTCAGGATTCAGCTCTATTGACTTTTTGTAGTTCAGGATAGCATTTTCAGTATCACCTGCAGCAGCAAGCGCTTCACCGTAACTGTCATATACATTCCATGAGTCAGGATACAGGTCAACATTCAGCTTAAAAACTTTGACAGCTTCAGTCACTTTATTTTCCAGCAGAAGGTTATATCCCAACTGGTTTAATTCCCGTTCGCGTACAACATATTCATCCTTATTATCTTTCATTTTACTGAATTCTGTTAGAGCATTATCAACTCCTTTTAAAATTATTAATCCGGCAAGCTCAACTGCAGCGCTTTTTTTAGGTTTTGCAGGCTCTAAACCGTAAAGAATATTCACAATTCCCAGGGTAAGCTGGTTAATGTTGCCGCCTTCAAAATTATTCAGAACCATAACAAACTTATTATCATCTGTAAGCCTGGTAATAAGTGAATTGAAACCGAATATTCCCCCGCTGTGTGTTACAACTTTTACCTTTTTATCCCCAATTGGCTGTTCTATCACCTGCCAGCCTAAAGCATAATTATTTAAAACGGGTTTGAACATTATTTCTTTCATTGGTTCTGAAAGCAGGGTATTTGTATAAAGCGCCCTGTCCCATTTATACATATCTTCTACAGTTGAATAAATAGAGCCTGCTGAATAAGGGATTGTCATTTCAAGGAATCTTGCAGGCTTAAAATCACCCAGCGATGAAACATATCCTTTTGCTTTGTTATCGTATGTTTTATCGCTGTGCTCGTATCCTGAGTTTGTCATGCCAACCGGGTCCAGAATATTTTCCTGAAGATTCTGCTCCCATGATTTACCTGTAACTTCTTCGATAACCAGTCCAAGAATAAAATAACCTGAGTTGCTGTATTCCCATTTTGTACCAGGCTCAAATATCAGGTCTTCACTGCAGTATTTAAGCACAAACTCTTTTGGTTCTGCTTTTATCCCTGATTCATTCTGCATAAAATCCCTGTTGTTGGTATAATTTGCAAGACCTGAAGTATGGCTTAAGATCTGGTGAATGGTAATTTTTTCGCCGATATCTTTCCTGTAATAAGGCAGGTATTCAGAAAGCTTTCCTTCAAGCTTGATCTTTCCTTTTTCAACAAGCTGCATAACCAGCATTGCCGTAAATTGTTTTGTTACAGATGCCAGCCGGAATTTTGTTTCATTGTTGTTCGGTATCCGGTTTTCGAAATCAGCCATCCCATAACCTTTGCTTAATATTATATTCCCCTCTTCGGCAACAAGTACTGCGCCGTTGAACTGTTTAAGCTCTGCATACTGATTTACAAGTTCATCAATTTTCTGTACTTTATCCTGTGAATAAACGTGATGAGTAAGAACAAAAAGCAGCAAAGCTGCATAAAAAAATATGGAAAATCTTAAAATTTTGGGCATTTTATTAAAAAATTAATTATCAGATATCACAATTTCCAGTATGTGATATTAATTTTGACGATTAGATTGTTGTAAGAGTTTCAATTGTTATTACATCTCTATAATCAATATAAAAACTGCAAATAAATACACTCTACACACTCTACACACTCTATACACTTTATACACTCTATACACTCTATACACTCTATACAC
>LLZO01000178.1 GCA_001567545.1 Candidatus Tepidiaquacellales bacterium OLB5 | reverse complement strand
GTAAAAACTGTGTTTTGCAGGTAAAACCTGGTAACAAAAGAGCCGTTATACAGTGTATCAAGCGGACTGACAGTTTTTTTAAGCTCTGCATGAAAATCCTTTTGCGAATTATCATGCTTAACGGGTTCGAACAGCCTGCTGTTAAAGCCGTCCAGATCGAACTGAACCCCATCATTATAACCTATGCGCGAATATATCAGGTTTGATGAAAATCCCCACAGCATAAGAAAAGCTATACACAGGCCCGCAGCATACTTTAATTTAATTTTCTTTGCCGGATACTTGCTGCTGTATCTTTCAAACAGCTCAACCAGCAATAATGCTGCCATAAAGCACAAAACAATTACAGCCATGAACGGATTTCTATAGGTTGAAAGCGGGTATAAAAAGATCCACCATAAAGCCGTTATTATACTAAAATAAAAGAGGAATTTTTCGGCAGCAGTTTTCATTCTGAAAGCAAACAACCCCAGAACTGCCGCAAGAACAGGCAGGGGGAAAAACCTGTTAAATAACTGAAGCCTTTCAAGGACAAGGGCAGGCGATACTGTTGTGGACTTTGCTGCAAGCAGGTCAGTAATTACAGCAAGATTGCGGATATTTTGCGGACTGCTTATTAATACAGGTACAGTACGAATGAATGATACCAGTGCAGTAAATAACAATGTGTATACAAGAAGCCTGTAAGATCCGGATTCTTTTGAAAAAAATCCAAGTATAAGAAGCACAGCCGAAATAATAATAACCAGCTGGAATTTTGTATGAATAGCTGCCGTAAAAAAAAGCGATGAAATTACCAGATGATTTTTAACCGACGGCTCCTTTTGCCAGTAATACAGGCCCCCGAATAAAAAAGCAGCCTGAAGAAATTCCCCGAAAAAAGATGATGCAATAAATCCAAACCCCGGCTGTATAACCAGCAGAAAAATAAACAGCAGGGCAGTTGCTTTACCGTATATCCTGCCCGTTATCCTGTACATAACTATTAAAGTAAAAACAGATAATAGTACGCTTAAGAGCTTAAAGTGCCATACATCAGTAAACCCGGCTTTAAAATTAACCAGCGAAATAATATAATATGGCAGCATGCTGATAGTATCGATAACAGCAATTCTTTCGTTTGCAGTATAAAACGGGAAAAGCTTTTCTGAAAAATTGCGGGCAAAATAAATATACCATGCTTCATCGAAACCGAGATCATAATAATATACTGAAGCAGCAAAAAAGTACCGCAAGATATAATAACGTTAAAATTAAAAGGGTATTCAGGGTAAAAATTCCGGATAAGCGGAGCAGAAAAGTGCTGATCAAGCCGGTAAAAACTTTATAATAATGTGTTTTACTGAACCAGAGCATGAAAGTAATGCACGCAAACAGAGCAAATATTATAAGAGTATATTTTCTGACAACACCATCAACCCTTGCAGTATCATTGAAATTAATTCCGGAGACGCTGCTTATTATTGAAGAAGGGGAAGTAAGCAATGCCGACAAAAATAAAACTGCGGATATAGCGCTTAAAATTAAAAAACTGTAAAAATATTTTGGTTTTTTATTCAGTTTTTAAAAAAATTAAATTTTATTGTAGAATTCTTTTATCTTATCAGTAATAAATTCAACATCATCTTCAGTGAGCTCATAATAAAGAGGCAGTCTCAGCAGCGTATCGGAATACCTGTCTGAATTAACCAGCTCTTTACCGCTGTACCGGCTATTATAAAAAGGTGATTTATGCAGTGACAAATAATGAAAAACTGCCAGAATACCGTTTTGTTTTAAAAAAGCAGCAAGAGCAGTTCTTTCCCCAAGAGACCTGCAAAGTATACAGAACAGGTGGCCATTCTTAACTGCATAATCAGGTATTTTAAGCAGGCTGATAAAACCGGCATTTTCAAGCCCGGATAACAGTGTATAGTATTTTTCCCATAATTTTATTCTTTTAGCCTGAATGAGCTCAAGATTTTCGAGCTGGGCAAACAGAAAAGCTGCGGTTATTTCAGAAGGCAAAAATGATGAACCGATATCAACCCAGTTATATTTATCAATTTCTCCCCTGAAAAAAGCTGCCCTGTTTGTTCCTTTTTCCCTTATAATTTCAGCGCGGTTTATCATTTCATCCCTGTTAACATTCAGCATTCCTCCTTCGCCTGAAATAACATTTTTAGTTTCATGGAAAGAAAATGCCGCCAGGTCGCCAATGGAACCAAGCGGTTTATTTTTATAATAAGAATCAATAGCCTGAGCCGCATCTTCTATTAAATACAGTCCGTACCGGTCTGTAATTTGCTTTATTTCATCCATTCTGCACGCAATGCCGCCGTAATGAACTACTACAACAGCGCGGGTTTTTGGGGTAACCAGTCTGCTGATCTCTTCCGGGTCAATATTCGGCAGGTCATTTAACGAATCAGCAAAAACCAGATCTGCACCGCGCAAAGCAAATGCATTTGCAGTTGAAACAAATGTATATGAAGGCAGTATAACTTCGTCACCGGGAGAAATATTGCACAAAATGGCAGCCATTTCAAGCGCATCTGTACAGGATGAAGTAAGCAGCGGTTTTTTAAATCCGAATTTTGTTATAAAATAATCAGATGCTTTTTTGGTAAAAAGCCCGTCGCCGGAAATTTTACCGGTAGAAATTGCTTCCTTAATATACTCAATTTCATTGCCTATCAGAAACGGTTTATTGAACGGAATATTTTTCAATTTTACCGGCTATTTATTAATGATAATTGCCTGCTGGACGCCAAAGCCGCCGCCAGAATATTCCTTTTCGATATTATAGAATATTTCATTTACGGGGTTGGAGTACCCGGGGTATTTTGATGCATCGGTTATCAGCTCTCTTAAAAACCTAGAGCCCAGGTAATAAATCGAAGTATAATCTATTCGCTTAAAGCTTAATTTTTTTTCTTTCAGGTAGTTTTCAGCCTTGCTGATCTTAATATACCGGTTAAAGTCGTGTTCAACAAGCGGCGGCAGGTTCACAAGCGTGCGCATTGAATTCAGCAGCACCAGCGGTTCCCAGAAAGCTTCGGAAAGAATTACAGTCCCCCCTTTTTTTGTTACCCTTATGCATTCATCAATTCCCTTTTTCTGCTCTTCCCAGTTCGGAAGATTTATCAAAACACGCGTGGTATATGTTACGTCAAATTCATTATCAGGAAACTCAAGATTCAGTATATCACCGGTACTGAAAGAAATATTTTTTGGCGAGCCGAATTCTTTATGCTTATCCAAAGCATATTTTATCATATTTTCGGCAAAATCAACTCCGGTAATATTAATTTTTTTCTTATCAGCCTGCCGGAACACGGCAAAGCCGTTTGCACAGCCTACATCCAGTACTTTATTTCCTTCTTTTATATATTCAGCATTGTTTTCTATTTCAAGATCAATTGCCCAGTTATCACCCCATGAAACCCAGTGTGAATCCTTAAAGTTAATTGCCTGTTTTTCCCATGTATCTTTGATAAAATTGCCCATAATAAAAATTTAGTTATTTGATTAATTTAATTTCTGACTGATTATATAAAGAGGCCGGTCTTTTATCTGGTCAAATATCCTGCCTATATAAATACCAACTATTCCGAGGACAAAAATTATTACACCCGATAAGAACCAAATAGAAATAATAAGGCTTGCCCAACCCAGTACCCCGATCTCTCCGTTAATATACCTGATAAAAGTAATGACTGCATATAAAATAGCCGCAAAAGAAACCAGGAAACCGAATTTTAACACAAGCTTCAATGGTTTGTTTGAATTAAGCATCAGCACATTAAAAGCCAGGTCAATGAGTTTTTTTTATTGAATAGCTGCTTTTGCCGTTTTCCCGTTTTGCATGTTCAACCGGTATCCGGGTCTGTTTATAACCCACCCAGTTTACAAAGGTCGGGAACCAGCGAAGCTGTTCCCGCATCCGGGATACAGATGCTATTACATTCTTCCTGTAGATCCCGAAATTAGCAATAGAGGCATCAATTTCAGTATCTGTCAGGTAACTTAGTGATGAATGGAATAATTTAGAAGCGGTCCGTTTAAAAATGCTGTCCTGTCTTTTCAGCCTCTGCGCAAATACAACATCATAGCCTTCATTAGCTTTTGAATAAAGCTTGCCAATTTCTTCAGGCTGGTCCTGCAGGTCGCAGTCCATTACTATTATCCATTCGCCACGGGCTTCATCAAGGCCGGCAGTGATTGCATAATGCTGCCCGAAATTTCTTGAAAGATTTATGCCGATAACACGCTTATCTGTTTTGCATAAAGCGATAATAGCATTCCAGCTGTCATCCGGACTGGCATCGTTAACCAGTATAATCTCATAATCAGCTGATATTTTTTCAAGTGAATTCTTTAATCTGTTATACAGCTCATTAATGCAGTTATTGCAGCCATAAACAGGTGAAACTACAGAGATATGAGGTACATTCATATATAAAATTACAATTATCTCTTAATAATTAAAATGGAAATAAATTTTAAGAGATAAAAATTCAAAATAATGAAACCACGGGTTTAATTAAGATAATATTCTTCTTCAGGATATTCTGTCTTATAAGCTACCGCAGCAACATAAAATGCTGTTGACCAAAATCCCCAGAGACCAACAGAAAGCCCTACATAAGAAGCATTTATTACACTGTCAAAGAAAAGTCTTGAAATAAATACCAAAGCGAAAAAAACAAGCAGATCATTATTTACTGAATTCTTTACGACTTTTAAAGATATTAAGAAATAATATATCTGGTATATAACCGCCAGTATAAAACCTATCAATCCGTAAGCCGCAAGAACTGAAGCCCAGCCAACATCCGAAAAACCCCATGCATAAATATTTTCCTCAACCGTTACCGGTTTTACAACCCATAAAGGATGCATACCAATACCAACAAAAATATTACTGTTTTGCCACAAATTTAACAACGCTCCTATATTTGCAAGACGTGAGCCATATGTGCCTTCTTTATATTTCAGGTCTTCCTGCCCCTGGGTAATTCTTGCTTCTATTGCCGATACAAGATAGTCAGATTCCGGAACAAATTTTATGAACGCATAAACTAAACCTATGCCCAAAATACCCATAATAATTATCTGCCTGAAAGCAACCCGAAACTCTTTCTTTTTAATCGCAAACCATAACAGCATTATTATAATAGTAAGAGTAAAATAAAGCCAGGCAGATCTTCCGAATGCAAGTATGTGAGGTAATATAAAAAGTATTACAAGAAATAATTGGTAAAACCGGAATTTCTTTGTAATCCAGTTATAAATGAAACCAAGGAAAAATAATTCACCATAAAATGTACCTCCGTAAACCCGGAATACTTTCATACCGCCCGGCAGATTCTGTTCAGAAATACCGATATCGGGAAGAAATGCAATTCCTGTTACCGCGCTCATTATATAAAGAATATTTGAAACAATTGCAACAGGCAGGAAAATTTTAATAAGATATCCAAGAGCTCTTCTTTTTAAAAGGAGCAGAAAAGGAAAAATAAGCATACACATCCATATACCTTTAAGCCTGAAAAAGAACTCTAAAGCATTATATTCATAAAGTATGGAGCTCATAATGTATTGGAAAAACAGATAAAGAAGAATCAGCTTGGGTAAAAGAATTGTTCTGCTTCTGTAAAGAGTAATAAATTCTCTAGAATTATATAAAGAATATACAGTTAAACCATAAAGAAGCAGATCTGAAATCCTGACATTTCTGTAAACAAAATAAAATTGTTTTGGTATCAAACCTAAAGTACCGTTTTCAATAAAGAAGATAAGGAAGATACCCCATGCTAGAAGTTTTGCATTAAGTGTAAGATAGTTTTTCGTATATAATACATCTGAAAAACTCACGTTTTTTTTCCTGTAAATTTCTTTTAGAGAAATTTTTAGACCTGAGCCTTAAATTATTTGCCAGACGGACTACCAATTTTAATAACCTTAAATAATACCTTTCTGCCTGTATTCTTCATAAGTATATACAAGTATTGGGATATAAATATTCAGCATGTTAAATAAACCCCATAAACCTGTTGTTAAAAAAATATAAGAAAAACCTATTATACTATCAAAAAGCAGTTTTGCAAATAAAAGCGTTATCATAAGAGTATATACATTTATATCTTTACTATTCCTGATAATTTTAAAAGCAATAAATGCATAATAAAATTGTATAAAGAACGCAATTGCAAAACCAATAATTCCGTATGCTGCAAGTGTGCCGGGCCAGCTAACATCACAAAATGCACCATAATATACGGTTTCTTCTTTAGACTCAGGGCCGATCACCCACATAGGATGCATTCCGATACCGATAAAAAAATTACTGTTAAGCCACAGTGAAACAAGTGCATTGTTCTGCATAATAACCCTTGTACCATAAGTGCCTTCTGAATATTTTACATCTTCCTGCCCCTGGAAAATTCTGGCATTTAAAGCTTCTATATAATAATCTGACTCCGGAATAAATTTGATAAAGGCAATCATTATTCCCAGCCCCAAAATTATTAATATTATTGCCTGTCTAAGCAAAAGATGGTAGTTTCTTTTGTTTAGAGAGTTTATGATTACTATAACCAGAATTGTAAACGCAAATCCAATCCATGCGAGCCTTCCAAATGCAAGTATGTGCGGGAAAATGAACAGTGAAGCCAAACTTAACTGCCAGGCACGGAATCTTTTTGTTATCCAGAAATATACAATACCAAGAAAAAAAAGTTCCCCAAAAAAAGTACCTCCAAATACTCTGTATACCTGTATATCGCCGGGCAATATTTGTTTGATAATTGAAACATCCGGCAAAAAAGGAATACCGGTTAAAGCCGTTAGTACGTAAAGTAAGTTAGAAATTATCGCAACGGGGAAAATCAGCTTAATAAAAAAATTAAACCCGCCCCGTTTTAATAGCAAAAGGAAAGGAAAAACCAAAAAAGAGGTCCAGATGCCTTTAAGCCTGAAAAAATACTCTATAGGGTTGAATCCATATCTGATAGCGCTAACAGCAAACTCAAACAACAGGTAAGCAATCAGTATCTTTGCAATAAGCAGGGATCTGCTTTTAAAAAGGTCACGGTATTCTTTCCAGTGATAAAGTGAATAAGCAGTCATGCAGTAAAGCAGCATATC
>LLZO01000177.1 GCA_001567545.1 Candidatus Tepidiaquacellales bacterium OLB5 | reverse complement strand
GTGTTACCAGCCCTGCTTCGAACATTTCGCGGGCAGTGTACATTCTGCCTGTAAGAATCATTTCCATAGCGCGGGCTTTGCCGATAGCGCGCGTTAAGCGCTGCGTGCCGCCTGCACCGGGGATGATACCAAGCTTAATTTCCGGCTGGCCGAACTTAGTGCACTCGGCAGCAACTATCATATCACAAGCCATGGAAAGCTCGCATCCGCCGCCAAGCACAAATCCGCTGGTGGCTGCAATTACGGGCTTTTTAATCTTGCGGATCTTATCCCAAACGGAAAACTGGTCGCGGATATGCATATCAATAGCGCTTTGTGAAGCCATTTCCTTAATATCAGCGCCGGCGGCAAATGCCTTTGCATTGCCGGTTATTATGATACATCCTGTTTCAGGGTCTTTATCGAATGCTGTGAGCGCATCAAGCAGCTCGCCCATAAGCTCAATATTAAGCGCATTAAGCACATCAGGGCGGTTAAGCTGCACCTGCCCTACTTTTAATCCTTTGGGATTATCTAACTTTGTGACTAATATGTTTTTGTAGTCCATGATTTAAGTTTTGTCATTCTGAACTTGTTGCAGAATCCGGTTTTTGAAATCAAGTAATGGTGCAATTTATACGGTAAAACAATGGAAAAACTATGAAATTTGCTTATTTAAAGCACAAAAATAGGGAATTTGAGGGATAGTTACAATGGTTTTATTTCGGATTTATACAGTATTATAGTAATTTTAACTTTTCTTATACTTCTCCTTATCACCCTCTTCAATAATTTCGAGCTTACCTAAAAACTGTACATTTGCTTCGCTTTCGATTTTTACACCGCCTTTGATGGTTACATTTGAGCTTTTGCCGAATACAACATTTGCCCCTTTGCCTATAATAACCTTCGGCTGTGACTCTTCAGGCTCTGTGACCTTAAATACAGTTAAGCAGTATTTACATTTAATTTTGCTATCTGCCAGCTCCTCAAAATCATGTGAGCCGCATTGTGTGCATTCGTATTTTTGTAGTTTCATATTGCCCTCACCCCCTAACCCCTCTCCCGGAGGGAGAGGGGAGCAATGGTTTAAAATTATTGT
>LLZO01000176.1 GCA_001567545.1 Candidatus Tepidiaquacellales bacterium OLB5 | reverse complement strand
AGCCGGCAGCTTGCCGAAACGGTCAATAAACTCTTCCTTCATTTCCGCCAGCATATTCATATCATTTACGCCTGAAAGCTTCCTGTAAAGCTCCAGCCTGGTATTCTCATCATCAATGTAACTTTCAGGAATGAACATACTGATATCGGATTCTACAATAACATCTTTAGTTTTCAGTTTCGAAGATTCTTCAAGCTTGCGTACAGTTTCAGCCGGTAAGGAATCAGCCGGAAGAGTATCTTTAAGCTCTCCAACCGCTTCATCAAGAAGCTGCATATACATATCAAATCCAATCTCGCCAATAAATCCGCTTTGCTCTCTGCCCAGTAAATTTCCGGCACCGCGTATTTCCAGGTCTTTTAAAGCCAGGTTCATTCCGCTGCCCAGCTCGCTGAATTCCTCAAGAGCATGCAGCCTGCGTATTGCCTGTTTTGTTAATGAGCTTTGAGGCGGAGTAACAAGATATGCATATGATTTTAAATTAGACCTGCCAACCCTGCCCCTTAGCTGGTAAAGCTCAGCCAGCCCGAAATTATCAGCCCGGTTTATTATGATCGTATTAACACTTGGTATATCAAGCCCTGATTCAATTATTTTTGTGCAAAGAAGCACATTGCATTTTTTCTCAAGGAATCTCATCATTACATTTTCAAGCTGGGCGGGTGTCATTTGACCGTGCGCTATGGCTACTTTTGCAAACGGAACGATTTCTTCTATAATATCAGCCAGCTCATCCAGCTTTGCTATTTTATCATTAACAAAATAAACCTGTCCGCCCCGCTGAAGCTCGCGGGCAATTGCATTTGCAATTATTTTTTTATCGAAATTAATTATTTCTGTATGGATTGGCTGCCTGTTCTTGGGCGGTGTGTTTATTATTGAAAGATCCCTTGCACCAAGCAGTGAAAAATTTAATGTGCGCGGTATAGGTGTTGCCGTTAATGTTAATACATCAACATTTTCCTTCATGAATTTAAGCTTTTCCTTAGCCTTTACACCGAAACGCTGTTCTTCATCTATAATTAGTAATCCCAGGTCTTTAAAATGTACATCTTTAGAAAGCAGTCTGTGTGTTCCTATAATAATATTAATCTTTCCCTCTTCCAGTTTTTTTAGAATTTCTTTCTGTTCCTTTTTTGTTTTGAACCGTGAAAGATGCTCCACTTCTGCTGCAAACGGAGAAAGCCTGTCTTTGAATGTATTGTAATGCTGTTCAGCAAGTATTGTTGTGGGCACCAGTACAGCCGCCTGCTTATTATCAACAACAGCTTTAAATGCAGCGCGGACTGCAACTTCTGTTTTACCGAAACCAACATCACCGCAAACAAGCCTGTCCATCGGGTGAGCTGATTCCATATCTGTTTTTACTGAATCAGTTGCGCTTGCCTGGTCCGGGGTATCTTCATAAATAAAGCTTGCTTCTAGCTCTTTTTGCCATACTGAATCACCCGAAAATCTGAAACCTTTCTGGGATTTTCTTTTTGAATAAAGCAGTATCAGGTCCCGCGCAATTTCCTGTATCTTTTTCTTTGTTTTCTGTTTTATCTTTTCCCATTCATTGCCGCCAAGCTTGTTGAGCTTTGGCGTAACACCTTCCTGGGCAGAAAACTTTTTTTATCATATTAAGGCTGTTAAGGTTAACAAACACCATATCATTATCTTTGTAAAGAAGCTTTACAGCTTCCTGCTCCATACCGCCGGTGGTTATCTTTTTCAGACCTGCATATTTACCGATACCGAAGTTCTGGTGAACCATAAAATCACCGTAATTAATGGTATTCAGCTCTCTGAAAGTTATACCCTGGAATTTCCGTTTCCTTTTGGCAGGCCTGTAAAAGCGGCTGAATACCTGGTGTTCGGTATAAACAGCAGTCTTTATTGATGGCATCAGAAAACCTTCATGAAAAGAATTATCAAGGTAATTAATTTGTGCAGCAAAATTTTCAGGAAGTGTTTCTTCCAGCAGTTCGCGGGTTCTTTTTACCTGGTACTCATCTGAACATGCCAGGTATATTCTGTAATTATCTTTGATTAGTTCATTTAGCGATGCTGCCAGCAGTTTTAAATTGGAATTGAAAGAAGGCTGAGATTTGGAATCAATATAAACTTCGGTGATATATTCTTTATCAGCCTGTTTAATTGACTCAGCTTTAATAAGCGGAAAACCTGAAAAATAAGACCTGTCAAATCCTGCAGTTTTAAAGAATATGCCGGGGTTTTCCTTTAATAAAAGATCAGGTTCATCTATAAGAAAAATTGTACCGGCTTTAAAATAATCTATTAATTTATTGGACGATCCCTGATTTTCTGTGATAAAATCTGCCGGTGGGAGGATTTCAATGCTTTCTTTCTGCGCTATTGAGCGCTGTGTTGCCAGGTCAAATTCCCTTATTGATTCAACAGTTTCGCCAAAGAACTCTATTCTGACAGGCTGGTTAAGGTTTTCAGGATATATATCTATGATACCG
>LLZO01000175.1 GCA_001567545.1 Candidatus Tepidiaquacellales bacterium OLB5 | reverse complement strand
ACAGGCTCCGGCGCTTTTGAAGAATTTATATCGTCAGATTTTTTCATTACTGTTTAAAAAGTTCAATTACTTCCGGTTTAACATAATCCTGAAATTCATTTAGCGGGATTGTAATTTTTATTTCACCATCGGCATATGATGCAATTTCATACGGCACATAGTTAAACATGATATTTCCGGGTGATATCATAAAATTCTCATTTACCGGGATAGTATCAATAAACAAACCGGCATCCATTAATGTTTTTTCCTGCGGCACACCTCTTTGTATCTTGAAATATTTTTCAAGCAAAGCCGGCAGCTTTTCAATTCCTTTTTTTGTGATTACATCATTAAGTGCCAGTACTTTTTTCCGTTTCAGGTCAAGATTTGTAAACCCGGTTCCGTAGTTTCCGTGCGCGCCGCCGGTGTATGAGTAATCAAAATTTGAAACAACAAATAATTTATCACTCAAAAATACCGGTATGTTTATATTCTGGCTCTCAAGAGAGTAGCTCCACCCGTCGCCCATATCATCCCTGTTCAGGTCTTTGTTATATTCCCTGAATTCCTTCATATATTTCTTTTTATTGGCTAAAAGCTGGTCACCAATTGCTTCAGCACCGGTTTTCATATTTTTGGATTTCAGAATATAATCTCTTACAAACCCGGAATAAGGATAATCATCTGAAGGCCATATAGTGCCTTCGGTATAATTGCAGAACGGCGCTTCCAGGTCCTTAAAATAACGTTCTTTTCCTTCAACATATACAAATTCAAAATAAGAGCTTTGTTTTTTATTTACTGTCATCGAAAAATTTAACACTTTATTCTGTGAAGGTTTATCCCATGTGCCGGTATAACTGCTTCCCTTTAAAATTCCTTTGAACGATTCCGTATCATCATAGCCTGAGTAGGAATAAAGTGATATTGAATCACCTTTCACATTACCGTAAACATCCATCGGCTGTTTATATTTGTCATAATAATAAAACCCGCGAATTTCATCCCCGTACTTTACAATGCTCATTGTGACCGGGTAAGAATCAATTGTGCCTGTAAGATATTTATACCAGCTTGGATCAGCTGAATAAACGCCTGTTACAACAGTAAAAAGAAACAGTAAAAATGCAATTTTTTTCATATTTTCAGCAATTTTCAGAAGCTTTCAGCTTCCGTTAAGTTAACAAAATTATGAATATTGTAGGGTAAAAACAATTGTAAAGTTCCGGTTAAAATCAATTTCAAATCAAAATTTATATCATTGTGATTAAAAACAGCCGTTGTTAATTTGCATAACTATTTAATAACAAATTTAATATTACATTATGGCAATTAAAGATGCATTTATTGCAGAGCTGAAGCAGGAAGCTGCATCAACAAGAAAGCTGCTGGAACGGGTACCTATGGATAAACCTGACTGGGCGCCGCATGCAAAATCAATGAAGCTTGGGAACCTGGCAAACCACGTTGCAGAACTTCCCGGATGGACAATGGTTACACTTGACCAGGATGAGCTTGATTTTGCAAAGTTCGAATATAAGCCGGTAATTCCTAAAACGGCAGATGAGCTGGTAAAAAAATTCGATGAGCAGGTAGCAAAGGCTGTAGAGTGCCTTAACAGAACAAGCGATGAAACATTTATGCAGAACTGGACCATGCGGCAGGGCGAACAGATATTTTTTACTTTGCCAAAGGCAGCTGTGCTCCGCTCATTTACATTTAATCACAGTTACCATCACCGCGCACAGCTTGGTGTTTATTTAAGGCTGCTGGATATTCCTATACCGGGAATGTATGGACCCACTGCAGATGAATCACCGATGTAATATGTAAATGAACCTAAGGGATGAAATATTAAAGGATCATTCCAAACGACAGGTTTTAAAAATTGCTGCCTGGATCGGGAATGACGAAGACCGGTTCAGGCAGTTTCTTCAGATTTTCCTTAATGATGATTACAGGGTGGTTCAGCGGATTTCGTGGGTTTTAAGCTTAATAGCTGAAGAGCATCCGAAACTTGTGGAAAAATACATCAGCAAAATAATTAAGAAGCTTAGTGAAAAAAAACATTCACGTTGCAGTTAAACGTAATGTAATAAGAGTATTACAGTTCCTTAAAATACCTTCAAAACATTATGCAGAAGTATTCAATCATTGTATTAACTATATAAGTGATCCGAATGAAACAGTAGCAGTAAGATGTTTTGCCATGACTGTTGCAGCAAAAATTGCAGATAAATTTCCTGAGCTAAAACATGAACTTGCTGAAACGATTAATATTTCTTTTAAAACATCTACTCCCGGTATTAAAGCACGTGCAAAACTGATTTTAAAAAAATTATAATAGAGTATAAGTTTAATCAGGGCTAAAGCCCATTTGTATAATATTATTGTCCCCATCCTAAAGGATGGGGTTAATAAATTAAGTCTTTTAATAAAACTCAACAAACTAATTAACTGATTAACTTATCAACTTATCAACTATTCTTCATCTTTTTCGCGTTTATCTTTTCTTCTCCTGTTAAACATCTCATCATCTTCCCTGCTTTGTTCTGAGCGGTATATCATTTCGTGCAACGGTGAAAATACCTTAAGCCTGTTATAGAACTTGACAGCCAGTATTGTACCATCAGGCAGCACGGAAATATTATCCTCTTCTTCAAGAAAACTTCCTTCACTCAGGTCTTTAATAATTTCTCTGAACCTGTCATCAGATGTATTATAGCTCAGAATACGTGTATCACCCTTATCATTTGAACCGATTATATAAATATTCCCGTTTAGATCCTGGCACGGGCGGCACTCCTTGTAATTTAGCGGAATATATTTAGACCAAACCTTTGTACCTGACTGTTCATACTTGGCAAGCTCTCCGTCTGAAGAGCTACGGTCAAGGATATACAGATATCCGTCAAGACCAACATTCATATAAGTAAAATCCCCGTTCAGCTTCTTCGGGATACTGCCGACATCTTTAACATACGGAGCCCATTCGCTGTCATTTTGTGGTATTTCATCACCAATTCCCGCTGAAAACAGCCCGAACTTTTTTTGATTCCCACAGATTTAAACGGTTTCCATCTTCATCAAATCTGACAAATACATGATTGATTATAGCAAGCAAAGTTCCGTCCGGACATGATACCAGCCTTTTGATCCCTTTAAAGCTTTTTATGCCGCCGGCAGAATCACCGCCGATCTTTTTTTATTTCTGAGCCGTCTTTTGGAGAAAGCTTTAGTATTGAATTCCTGTTCTCATTAAAGAGGAACAAATTCCCGTCATCAGAAATACACATCCCGGTCCTTTCATGGCTGAACTTTAATCCTTTTTTGATCCAGCGGGTATTCAGCTCTTTATCTATTGACCATACAATAAAATCACCTTCACCATCATCAGCAGTTGCAAAATATGTATTTCCCTCCCTGTCAGATAAAACATCAGAAAGATAATACCATTCAGGCATAGTACCCTTTGCGGGAAGTGCATTCTCATCAATAACCATATACCAGCGGGATACTTCTTTAACAGGATGAAGCCTCAGCCAAAGGTCATCCGGCAGGTATATCTGCGAATCACAGTATTTGCATGATACCATTCGGTCAGTGCCGTCAATTTCAAGGTTTCCCGCGCATGAAGGACAGGTAAAGAGTACCGGTTTGGCAGATGAGGGAAGTTTGCCTTTTACAGGATTCACTTTCAGCATATCGTCATCTTCTCCAACAAGGAATTTTATCCCGGAAAACTCCTTCTGCAGAATATCATTTGTTCTCCTGATAAAAATTTCATTGGAGCATTTTGGACAGGAATAATTGCTCTTTGCAGAATAGTCTTCAAGCTTGTTTACATCAATCTTAGTTTTACATTTTCCGCACCTGGGCTGCTGTTTGCCGTACATAAGCTGGTAAGTATATGCACCGCGCATTATTGTTGAAGGCTGACCTTCACCGTCATTTAAGCCCGGACCTTCCTTAACGGCATCATCCAGCAGATTTTGCCAGTCTTCATCTGAAAAATAATTGTTTTTATTGCATGCAGGGCAGATAAAATCATTGGTTACGGCATTAAGCATTAAAGGTGAGCTGCAGTGCCCGCAGCTGGTTTTTAATTCAATACAAATTCCTGTCATTTTAATTTAATTAAATTATGAAAAACTTTTGTGTTTCCCATAAACTCCCCCCGGAGAAAATTAAATCATTTTATAACTTTATAATTTTACACAGACATTTTTTGGTTCGGTAAAGAAACGCAGTGCTTCCATGCCGCCTTCCCTGCCAACCCCGGAGGATTTTACCCCGCCGAAAGGCGTGCGCAGGTCCCGTACCATCCAGCAGTTTATCCACACAATACCGGTTTCCAAAGCGCCTGCTACCCTGTGGGCGCGTTTCAGGTTCTCTGTCCATACAATAGATGCCAGCCCGTATTCAGTACTGTTTGCCATTTGCAGCACTTCTTCTTCGGTTTCAAAGGGAATCAGTGTCACAACCGGTCCGAATATCTCTTCCCTGTTTGTCCGGCAGTTAAAAGGCAGCCCGTCAATTACAGCGGGTTCTATGAACCAGCCGTTTTCACACCTGCCTTCGGGAACATAGCGGCTGCCGCCGCATAAAATTACACCGCCTTCATCTTTTGCAAGCTGAATATATGACAGCACTTTTTCCATATGTTCTTTTGATACAATTGCACCCTGGTCTGTATCATTCTGCAGCGGGTCGCCTATTTTCAGCTCCTTTACCCTTTTTACAAAATCATTCTTAAACTTTTCGTACAATGGTTTTTCAATAAAGATCCTTGAACCGCATAAACATATTTCACCCTGGTTGCGGAATGAAGACATCAGTGTTGTTTCAAGCATTTTGTTATAGTCGCAATCGGCAAAGATAATGTTCGGATTTTTGCCTCCAAGCTCCAGTGAAAGCTTTTTGAACATCGGAGCGGCTATCGATGCAATTTCAGCGCCGGTTTTTGTTCCCCCGGTAAATGTAATTGCTTTGATCTTTGGGTGTGAGGTTATTGCCCTGCCAACTTTTTGTCCGTAACCGTGAACTATATTAAGCACTCCCGCAGGCAATCCTGCTTCAATACAAGCTTCTGCCAGCATGAATGCTGTAAAGGGGGTTATTTCTGAGGGCTTTGCTATTACGCAGTTGCCTGTAATTAATGCAGGCGCTATTTTCCATGTAAAAAGGTATAAAGGCAGGTTCCATGGTGAAATTGCGCCGACAATTCCAACAGGAGAGCGAAGTGTATAATTTATTGCATTATTTTCAGTTTGATGTGATTCACTTGCAAACCCGTGAATAGCAGAAGCAAAAAATTCAAAATTCTGAATAGCCCTGGGAATATCAACTGTCCTTGCAAGAGTTAACGGCTTGCCGTTATCAACGCATTCAGCCCTTGCAAACTCCTTCAGGTCACGCTGTATAAGCGATGCAATTTTAAGCATATATTTTGTACGCTCCATTACCGGAAGTGTTGCCCAGTCATTAAATGCAGCTTCTGCAGCGCTTACAGCCAATTCTATATCCCGCTCATCTGAATCAGGTACAATTCCATATGCCGTTCCCGTTGCCGGGTCATAGTTATCAAAGTATTTCTCTGATACAGGTTCCCTTAATTCGCCGTTTATGTAATTCTTTACCACAGATCTAATAGTTTACAGGTTTTTGGTTTACGGGTTACATGTTTCAATTTTCCAAATTCGAATTCATGCCACCTGAAAAAATAATTAATACTAAAAAATAATTTTACTGATCTACAATTTTCCCACTCACCTACTCACCTACTCACCAACTCACCAACTCACCTTATCCACCACGCTATTTAAGATTCCCCGCAGCAGCTGATAACAACATTTTTGCATTTAGGGCACTGGTAATGACTGTGAACCCAAATAAATTCAACTGCGCTTTGGCAATAGGGACAAAACTGGTATCTTTCAAGCTTCAGTTTTTTAAAAAGCTCTTCCAGTTTATCATTATCATCAGCATCTTTGTTTTTATCATAATCCTTTTCAGCCATGATAAAATTGTATTATCCGTAATTAATAAAATTACAGTTTGTTATTTACTCATTGCACATTACTCATTGCACATTGCATCAGACTTCTTCCATCAAAGACCTGATTGCAGTAAATTTTCCGCCGAACTTTTCCTTATGTGCATTCTGCAGGATTGCAGCGTGTTCTATCTGGTAGCGCTCGTAATCCTCTACATTATCGCAGATATACTGTATCACATAAGTTGTTCCTTCTTCAGGCTCAGGTGAAAGCATGCGGTGCATGCTGTAGTTCTTAAAACACCTTGTCGAAATTACATCGGGAATGTGCTCTGATGTCATCCAGTCAAGCCACTCATCATGCACAGAGTCATCTACATTAATTGTTACGTTATATGATAGCATAAATATTATAATTGATTTTTAAATAACCACGAATTTCACGAAATACACTAATTAAAAAATAACTCTTTTTGAATTAAATGAACTTTCTCCAAAATTTGCCAGTATACCTAATTTAAATTTTGTAACTTTTAAATAATTTAAAGTTTGTAGTAAATTTTCATCACATAATCTTTTAAATGCTTTTACTTCTAAAATAATTTTATCATAAATTACAAAATCTGCGTTATATTTTCTGTTAAGTGTAGTGCCCTTGTATATAATTTCAAACGATTTTTCTCTTGAATATGGAATATCATTTAACTGGAATTCTACCTCAAGTGCATCTTTATAAACAACTTCAAGAAATCCCGGTCCTAACTCTTTATGTACTTCTATACAGCATCCTATAATTTTGTAAGATTCTTCTTTATAAAATAATTCACCCATAAGTTTTTGTGAAATTTGTGAAATTTGTGGTTAATAAACCTTTTCTATAAAATTTACAAACAATTCAGCCTGCCGCCGTCAACAGGCAGGTTAATTCCGTTAATATATGATGCAAAAGGTGAAGCAAGGAAAGCCGCAGCATATGCAGGCTCTTCGGGTTCAGCAAACCTGCCTGCGGGAATTTCCGCAAGCCATTGGTTTTCAATTTCTTCAAGTGATTTTCCGCTGGCTTCAGAGCGCACTTTAAAAATACTGTTCAGTCTTTCAGTTTTTGTAGCACCCGGCAGAATATTGTTAACTGTGATACCAAACGGAGCAAGCTCAACTGAAAGTGTTTTTGACCAGTTTGCAACAGCTGCGCGGATAGTGTTTGATACTCCTAAATTTTTAATAGGCTGCTTAACTGATGTTGAAATAATATTTATGATCCTGCCGTATTCATTTCTTTTCATACCTTCAAGCAAAGCCTGCACCATAATCTGGCTGCAGATTAAATGATTCCTGAAAGCCTGTTCAAATTCACCCGTTTCGGCTTTATGGATCTCACCGCCCTTTGGACCGCCTGTATTATTTACAAGTATATGCACGGGCTTAGCTTCGCTTGCAAAGTTCAGCATTTTTTTACGAAGTTCCTCAGGCTGAGTAAAATCAGCAACTATAAAATTATGGTTCTGCGTTTTTGCAGCGGGAAGTTCCCTCAGCACTTTCCGTAATGATTCTTCATTGCGAGCAACAAGTACAACATTAGCTCCGCATTTGGCAAACTCTATAGCAATTGCTCTGCCAATTCCCTGCGAAGCACCGCAAACTACGGCATTTTTTCCTGTCAGATCGATTTTCATATCTTAATTCGCGTAATTAGCGCAATTCGTGGTTTAAAATTATTTATTACTATAATTAAAGCCTAATTCTTTTACAAGCTCATCCGGCAGCTTTGGCAGGTCTGAGCGCGGAATCAGGTAAGTTGATAAATTGAACAGATCGGTAAATACCCTGTGTTTATCTACTGTCTGCATTAAGTACTGGTGACCTGATGAGCCCCCGGTTCCTATCTTAGCGCCAATCATCCTGTGTACCATAAGCGCATGGCGGTAGCGCCATTCAGTGAAAAGCTCATCAATTTCAACCAGGTGATTAAGCAGCATAAACGGCATATGCAGAATTGGCTCATCCCTGTACAGATTTATAAAAATTGCTGCCAGCATTGCCCTGCTGCTAAAATGCCTTTTGCCTTCGGCTACCAGGTGCATATACTTTTTGTCATCAAACAACGCATCGAAGTTTTCCCTGGTTAATTCAATATTTTTCAGCTGAAATTCACGCTTTTTTTCTGTCAGTGTTTTATTTTCTATAATGATATTCTTATCATGTTCCAGCATTTTTTCCACTGCCTGTTTGTAGCTCTGCCAGAAATTGAATTTTTCAGTGTTCAAAAAAGGAGTTCTTTCAAGCCACCTGTTAAGAAGCTCGAACAGTGAAGCATCTTTGACCGTTTCCATTATCAGCTTCCTGTGCGGTTCTTCCAGGGTATTAAGATAGTCAACATTATTATACTGAATTCGTTTTTCATCGGATAGCCCCAGCTTATTTTCTATCAAACGGAACTGAAAGCTCTGGAACCCGCTTGCCGGAATTAAAAAGTCACGGAACTCAAGAAAATCAAGCGGCGTCATAGTTTCAAGCACCCGAAGCTGTTCTATTATCAGCTTCTGGATCTCTGTTACCCTGTGCAGTCTAGATACAGCGATCCCGATGCTTCTTTCATCAACAACATCATCCCGGAACATCCTGTTCACTGAGTCGATCTCGTGCAGGATCTGTTTGAACCAAAGCTCATATGCCTGGTGAACAATGATAAAAAGCATTTCATCATGGGCTTTATAACCATATTCTTCGCTTTTAGGCTTTTGTGAGGATAAAAGCTTATCAAGCCCAAGATAGTCTGAATAATATACCGGAGGATATTTGCTCATTTTTTACTAAAAATTGATATTGAGCATGTAAAATAAGGGTAATGATTGAATATAAAAAGTAAGAAAATTTACTTAAATCACCTTAAAAACGGCGAATTTGAGATATGTTGTTTCATCCATTGCCGGAAGCGACGGATGATCGAGCGATGCTGAATTATAGTGTACCAGCTGCAGATTTTTACCTGCTTTTGATGCACCGGTTACAACTGATTCCAGAAAATCCGTTTGTGTTATATGATGAGAGCATGATGATGTTACCAAATAACCATCTTTGCCAACACAGCTTAAAGCCATTTTGTTAAGCTTAGCATATCCTTTAAGTGCAGCCGGAATGCTTTTCCTGCTTTTGGCAAATGCCGGGGGATCAATCATAACAATATCAAATTTTCTGCCTGCATCTATACATTTGCCGAAGTAATCAAATACATCCATTACAATAAAATCATTTTCGGCAGTGCAGTTATTAAAAGCAAAATTGTTTTCGGCATTTGTAATTTCAGTTTCCGATGAATCAACAAAAGTAACAAATCCGGCCCCGCCGAATGAAGCATGAATACCGAATCCGCCGGAATTGCAGAATGCATCCAGAACAGTTTTCCCCCGGGATATCTTTTCAATGAATTCCCTGTTATCGCACTGGTCAAAATAAAACCCGGTTTTCTGTGAGGAGGAAAAATTTATATTGAACTTTATTTTGCCGTCATCTATCAATTCATTTACGGCTTCGCCGTGGTACAGATTATCTTCTTCAGGAAGCCCTTCCAGCTTTCTGAAATAGTGGTCATTCCTGGTAAAAATATTTTCTGCCCCAAGCTCATCTTTAAGAAAGCTGATAACATGTTCCAGATTAACATACATTCCAAAACAATAAACCTGCAGAACGAAAGTGTTATTGTATTTATCGATTATCAGGCCCGGCAGAAGGTCGCTTTCACTGAAGCAGAGCCGGAATGAATCCCGGTGAGGATACAGCTGTTTCCGCAGGCTGTAAGCCTGCCTTAAAGAATGTTTTATGTATGCGGGAATATCGCCCTCGTAAGCGCTGCCTAGCAGCCTTAATGAGATCAGTGAATTTTTATTGTAAAATCCGCTGCCAAGATATTCTTTATTGTGATCATATAATTCAGCAACTTCGCCATTTTGAAGCTCACCATCAATTTTAGCAATTTCATTGCTGAATACCCAAAGATGCCCTTTGCGTATTCTTCTGTCTTCGTTCTTTTTTAAAAATATTGACGGCAATTATATGATATTTACTTTAAATTAGAAATTACGTTCGCTAACTTTTGTGAAACCGTTTCAGCTACTTCCTCCAGATTCGGATTTGCTACTGTTTTCATTGATTCCATAGGATTTATTGCAGATACCTGCACAATACCGCCCTCTTTTTCCTGTACAATAACATTACATGGCAGCATAACACCGATATTTTCTTCACTGCTTAAAGCTTTGTAAGCAAGCGGCGGGTTGCATGCCCCAAGTATCCTGTATTTCCTGAAATCTACATCAAGCTTCTTCTTTAACGTTTCTTTTACATCTATTTCGGTAAGGACCCCAAAGCCCTCCTTTTTAAGCTCTTCGGTAACTATATCAATAGTTTCTTCGAAACCGGTGGTAACTGTTTTAGAATTGTGGTAAGCCATAACTTTATTTTTAAATTATTCAAAAGAATTCAAAGCTTCGGCAAGAGTTTCTGCATCATTGTAATTATTATAAATATGAGGTGAAAGCCTTAAGTAACCCTCCCGCACTGCTATATATATCTTTTTTTCCTCTAGATATTTCTGTATTTCTTTGTTCCTGTTGCTGTTAACATGCGAAAAGATCATAATATTTGACCTGTGCTCCTGTGAAATATCACTTTCAATTTTGTACTTGGTCTTATCCAGCAGGTTTATAACCTTATCCTGAATATCAATAATATGCTCAAAAATATTATTTACACCAAGCTCCATAAAATACTTCAGCACTTCATCTGTCCCTATCATTGCAAGTGTATTCAGCGTTGAATTTTCATAAGCTTCCCCGGAAGTTTTAAAATCAAGCTTATAATCAAGAAACCTGTCAAAATTATAATTTACATTGGTAGTACCGGCATAAGTGGGATTGATAAGCTCCCTGTATTTTTTTGAAATGTATGTAAATCCAAGCCCTGCGGGCGACATAAGCCATTTCTGGTTCCCGGTGCTTAAAAAATCTATCCCCATTTCCTGCACATCAACCGGGCAAATACCTGTTGCCTGGATAGCATCAACCACAAGGAATATGTTTCGTTTTCTGCAGAACTCGGCAATATTGCGTATTGAATGCCTGTAACCCAGAAACTGAACAAGGCTGATTGTGAAAACCCTGATATTAAAATCCATAAGTGTTCTTTTAATAAGGGCTTCGTTTGCATAGCCTTTATCGCTTGGAATAAGCATTACATTTGCCCTGCCAAGCTTTTCCTGGTTTAACCAGGGATAAACAACTGCCGGAAACTCTGAATCAAGCATTGCAACATTGTTATCATTTGGGTCCAGCTTTATCCCGTTTGCAAATATATTTATTCCATGGGTTGTATTGCTGGTTATGATAATATCTTCAGCCCCGCAATTTAACAGCCTGCCGCAGGTTTTCCTGAATTCGCGGGACTGGTTAATGTTTACAAGGCTTAAATTAAGGTAATCTGTTGTAAATTTAGTTATGAATTCATTCAGCTTATTAACTGAGCGCAGCGGGTAAGGAGTATAATGCGCTGCATCAAAATATATGAACTTTTCTGTAAACGGAAACTGCGCGCGTATTTCATCGTGATTTGGAAGCATACTGTTCTTAAATTATATACCCTAACTTGTTTATAAATTTGAAAGCGCGTTCTTAATATCTTCAATAAGATCGTCGTAATCTTCAACGCCGACTGAAAGCCTTACAAGCCCATCTGTTAACCCGAACTTTTCGCGTTCTTCCTTCGGTACAGCGCCGTGTGTCATGCTGACAGGATGACATACAAGGCTTTCAACTCCTCCAAGAGACTCTGCCCGGGAAAATATCTTTAACCCGTTAAAGAATTTAACGGCATTATCAAGTGAACCAAGCTCAATTGATATCATTCCCCCGAAACCCCTCATCTGCTTTTTAGCAAGCTCATGCTGCGGATGTGACTCCAGACCGGGGTAGTATACTTTTTTAATTTTATTTTTATAATTTTCATGAAGCTCTGCTGCAATTTTTACGGCGTTTTGATTATGGCGTTCCATTCTTAATGCAAGGGTTTTTGTTGCTCTCAGAACCAGATAACAGTCAAACGGCGAAGGCACTGCGCCTACTGAGTTCTGTATGAACTTGATCTGTTCAGCTATATCGTCACTATTTGTTGCGGCAAAACCGCCGATTGCATCGCTGTGACCGTTGATATATTTTGTTGTGCTGTGAACAACGATATCTATTCCCATATCCAGCGGATTCTGGAAATAAGGGCTCATAAATGTATTATCGCATACAGATATCAGCTTATTCTTCCTTGCAAAACCTGAGATCATTTCCAGGTCTGTTAAAGTAAGCATAGGGTTTGTGGGTGTTTCCACAAATATCATTTTAGTGTTTGGTTTTAAGGCTGATTTGACTTCATTTTCATCTGATGTATCGATCCATGAAAAATCCAGTCCCATTTTCCGGAATACACGCTCAAAAATCCTGTAGGTTCCGCCGTAAACATTCTGTGATACAATAACATGGTCGCCTTTTTGAAGCAATGTTGCAACTGCATGTGTTGCACCCATGCCGCTTGAAAAAGCGAAACCGTATTTTGCATTTTCCAGCGCTGCAATGTTTGTTTCCAGCGCTACGCGTGTCGGGTTAATTGTCCTGCCGTAATCAAATCCTTTTGATACACCGAAAGCTTCATCGGCATATGTTGATGTTGCATAAATCGGTACATTTACTGCGCCTGTTGTAGGGTCAGGTTTATTTCCTGCATGTATAGCTTTAGTTGAAAATTTCATATGTTTTTAACTCTCGCGAAGACGCAAAGACGCAAATTTACTTTAAGTAAATTTACGGATTTGCATCCCTGTTAATGTTTAAGAAAATTTATAATTTGAAAATCTTTTTTTTTATCTGAAATTAAAAAAATACTCTTTGCGGCTTTGCGCCTTAGCGTGAAAAATTGAAATTATTATCACACAAAATCAAGCACGTCATATCTTGTCAGTATTCCAACTATCCTGCCGTACTGGCTGACAAGTATTGCCGATGATTCTTTTAAATACTGAATGCCGTGTTTAATATCTTCTGATTCATCAACTACAGGATAAGCTTTGCCCATAATTTCACTTACTTTCTTTTCAACAGTAGCGGGATCTTCGAGTATCATGCTCATAATATCAGCTTCATCAAGTGAGCCCACCGACCGGTTTCCTTCTATAACAGGTATCTGAGAAACATTATACTGTTCAATTCTCGCCAATGCTTCGCCAACTGTTTCCTCAGGTGAAGCAAATATCATATTAGGCAATCCGCCTGAAAGCTTTGTCTGGTGAACTACGCCAAGTGTGGTTTTATCTTTTTCCAGCAGGCGTTTTTCCCTCATCCATTCATCACTGTGATGTTTGGTTAAATACCGTTCACCTGTATCACACACTATAAAAACTACAAGACCGTTCTTATCAAGGTCTTTTGCAACCCGCAGCGCTGCTGCAAGGTTTGTTCCGGTTGAGCCGCCTGAAAATATCCCTTCTTCCCTCCCCATTCTGCGGGAAAGGTGAAACGATTCTTTATCTGTTATATTGATTATCTCATCGATATATTTAAAATGTACATTCTCTGGCAGCATATCCTGGCCGATTCCTTCAACAAGGTACGGAGTACCTTCGGTCATAACACCGGATTCTTTATAAGTTTTAAAAATTGAGCCGTACGGGTCAGCCGCTATAATTTTTATTTCCGGATTTTTTTCCTTTAAAAACCTGCCTGTTCCGCTTACAGTTCCGCCTGTACCAAGGCTTCCGACGAAATGAGTTATCTTTCCCTGTGTCTGCTCCCAAAGCTCAGGTCCGGTAGTATGGTAATGAGCATCAGGGTTAGAGGGATTGTTATACTGGTATATAAAAAGGGAATTCGGTGTTTCTGTATTGATGCGTTTTGCAACATTTACATAATTTTCAGGGGAATCATGCTTTGCCGTCATGGGGCAGATAACAACATCAGCGCCAAGCGCCTGCAGGTAACGGCGTTTTTCCATCGAAACTTTTTCAGTCATTGTAAAAATACACCTGTAGCCTTTTACAGCGGAAGTAATTGCAAGTCCGATACCTGTGTTTCCGCTGGTTGCTTCGATAATTGTACCGCCCGGTTTCAGCAGCCCGCGTTTTTCCGCATCTTCTATCATGGCAAGACCAATTCTGTCTTTAACGCTTGCGCCCGGATTCATCGATTCCATTTTTGCGTAAACTGATGCTTTGATATCTTTTGTAATGTGATTAAGCTTTACTAAGGGAGTTTTTCCGAAAAGTTCTAATATATTATTTGCTACTTTCATGATATTTAATATTAATTGTCAGTATCTTTTTTTGTGTAAACTTCAGGGTCCCACAGCTCCATGCATCTTTCAGGAGCATGAAAAACAATAAACCCGTATTTTTTATACAGGTCCTGCGCATCACGTGTTAAAAGCATCCATCTTCTGAATCCCTGCAGTTCCGGGTGGTTCAGTATAAATTCCATAAGGAATTTTGACAGCCCTTTACCGCGGTGCGGTTCAAGTACAAACACATCGCCTATGTATCCGTATGTTGCTTTATCTGTAACAACCCTTGCAAATCCGGCCTGTTTTCCGGAATTATCGTATATTCCGAAGCACTCAGAATTCCTGATAGCGCGCTTTAAGATATCCGCTGAAATACCTTTTGACCAGTATGATTCATTTGAAAGATAATTATGAATTACATCAAATTGTAATTTTTCCTTATCATCTGAAAATAAATATCCGATTATTTTTTCTTCGTACAGCATTCAGGTTCTTACATTAGGGATTAAAGTCCCGTATATTGTGCCAATGTATCCACGCCCTAAATGGCGCGGCAACTCAATATTATTTATAAATAAATCCTTCACTTACAGCGGCCTCATTAACGGAAAGAACAATACATCCCTGATAGTTTGTGAATTAGTAAGCAGCATAACCAGCCGGTCTACTCCAAGTCCAACTCCTGTAGTCGGCGGCATGCCGATCTCGATAGCCCTTAAAAAATCCTCATCAAGCGGATGGGTTTCTTCTTCGCCGCCCCTGCCCCGCTCAACCTGTTCTTCAAGCAGCTTACGCTGCAGTACAGGGTCATTCAGCTCTGTATATGAATTGCCAAGCTCCCATTTATTTATATAGGGTTCAAATCTTTCAACAAATATCACCTGTTCGGGGTCCTGTCTCATTTCTTCTAGCTGCTGCATACTGTACCGGCGCAGCGGTTTGCACAGCGGAGTTGTATCTATGGGATGGTCAAGCACAAATGTTGGCTGAACAAGATCTTCCTCGCATGCTGCTTCGAACAATGCCGCTATGACCAGTCCTTTGCTGTGAGAAAGTTTTGGATCGAACTCAATGTTCTTATCGTTCATGTATTTTATAATATCAGCCTTCTTCATATCAAGCACATCAATTCCGCATTTTTCAGAAATTGCATCAACCATTTTAAGCCGTTTCCATGGACGGCTGAAATCAATTTCAGTGCCCTGGTAATCCACTTTTGCCGTCTTGTGAACGGCAAGACATGCATTTTCCACAACTTCTTCAAACAGGTTCATGCTGTCGTTATAGTCTCCGTATGCCTGGTACCATTCTATTTGAGAAAATTCAGGGTTATGTGTTCTGTCTATTCCTTCATTCCTGAAATCCTTAACAAGCTCGTAAACGCGGTTAAAACCGCCGACAACCAGCCGCTTTAAATAAAGCTCATTCGATATCCTTAGGTACAGCGGAATATCCAGCGCATTATGATGTGTTGCAAACGGCCTTGCATTTGCGCCTCCGTAAATTGACTGAAGAGTAGGCGTTTCCACCTCAAAGAAATTATATTTTTCCAGTGTACGCTTTATCGAGTGTATTATTTTTGTACGTTTTACAAATGTATCTTTAACGTGCTCATTAACTATAAGGTCAATATATCTCTGCCTGTAACGCAGCTCAACATCTGCAAACGCATCGTGTATAATTTTCTCCCCTGTTTCGGTAACTTCTTCCTTTACAACAGGCAGGGGCTGTATTGTTTTTGCAAGCAGCTCGATTGAATTAGCATGTACAGATACTTCTCCCATTTTTGTGCGGAAAACAAATCCGTTTACCCCTACAATATCACCAATATCAAGCAGCTTGAACAATTTGTACAGCTGTTCGCCAACATCATTCTGCCTGATGTATATCTGTATCTTTCCGGATTCATCCTTGATCTGGAAAAAGCTGGCCTTGCCCATTTTGCGGATAGCCATAATTCTGCCCGCAACAGAAACTGTTTTCTTTTTTTGTTCTTCTGCTTCAGCTTCATCAGCTGGATCTTTGAATGTGCTTAATATCCCGGCTGAATCTGCCGTGACATCGAACCTGTGGGGGTACGGATTAATCCCGAGCTTTTTTATCTCTTCCAGCGCCAATAAGCGCTGTTTTACCAGATCGTTGGTTTCCTGCAAAAAAATTTCTCCTTAAATTGATTATTAAATTACTTCCTAAATAAAAAAAGGACACCAGTTATACAAAAATCCCGTGTCCTTTAAAAATTCAGAATTAAAAAACTATTATTCTTCTTTATTATCTGAGATCTGCTCAGATATATTTTCAAGCTCTTTGGAAATGCTTTCCAGAACGTCTGAACCGGAATCTGAATTTTGCGGCTGGGTTTTCATCATTTTCTTCAGCATCTTTTCTTTTTTCTTCTTCTTCTTGCCTCCCTTTTTGCCTTTCTTTACCTGTTTAACTTCTTCAGGCGCTTCAGGTATTTCCGGCTTGGGTTTCCGGATAACAACCTGTTTAGGGGTAGCAAGTTTTTTTGCTTCCAGCAGCTCCTCAGGTGAAAGGTAACGCCATTCACCGGGCTTTAACCCGTCAAGACCAATCCTTGCATATTCAACGCGTTTTAATCTCTGAACCATATAGCCTATTGATTCTAGCATTCTTCTTACCTGGCGGTTGCGCCCTTCGTGAATTGAGATCCAGATATTCTGCTCTCCTGAGTTCGGGATAATTCTTACTTTTGCTCTGGAGGTCGGCCTGCCATCCAGCATGATACCTTCGCGGAGCTTTTTTACATCATTTTCTTCCATAGGCTTATCCAGCTTGGCAAAGTATGTTTTAAATACTTTGTGGCGCGGATGCATCATCATATTGGAAAATTCGCCGTCATTGGTAAGCAGAAGTACACCGTCAGTATCGTAATCAAGCCTGCCTATCGGGTACAGGCGGGTGTTAAGACCGATAAGATCCATCACGGTAGGTCTTCCTTTTTCATCGTGAGTGGTTGTAACATAACCCCTGGGTTTAAATAGCACAACGTATATAAACTCTGACTGGGGCTTAATTTTTTCCCCGTCAACTTTTATAACGTCTTTTTCCGGGTTAACTTTAGTCCCCGGTTCCGTAACAGTCTGCATGTTTACTGTAACCCTTCCTGTAAAAATTAATTCATCAGCTTTTCTGCGCGCGGTTACACCCGCATTGGAAATGAATTTGTTTAATCTGGTAAGTTTTGTTTCGTTTGAATCATTTACTTCTTCAAAATTTTCTTCTTCCGGATCATGTTTTTTCCATGATTTTTTTTCCGGGTTTATGTAATCAGGTACATCATCAGATCTTTTAAAGGTGCGTTTCTTAATTACTTTCTTCATCGCTGATACTTTCTACACCCTCTGAGCCCGCGCCGGTACCGGCTTCGTTATCGCCATTCAAAACACCGGGTAAATTTTCTCCGCTGTTGCCGGTATTAAGCTCGTGAATAACAGCATTAATTTCATTATCAGCATTTACTTCCGTAATCAACTGTGCAGCAGAATTGCCCTCAGAAACCATCTTTTCGCGAATCTGGTTTATTTCCTCGTAGAAATCAATATCTGACTGTGTTACGCCTTCAGGCGGACCTGATTTAATGATCTCCTCAATTGCTTTCAGATGCGGCAGGTCTTCTATTGAGTTCAATCCAAGATACTCCAGCAGGTTATCTGTGGTGCCGTATAACATAGGCCTGCCAACAACTTCTGCCCTGCCTTTAATTGTTATCAGGTCTTTTTCAAGCAGTGAACCGATTATATAATCAACATTAACGCCCCTCACTGCTTCTATTTCACCTTTTGTGATAGGCTGGTTGTAAGCTATAATTGCCAGTGTTTCCAGGGCTGATTGTGAAAGGCGGCGTTTTAATTTTTCTTTGTTAAGCTTTGCAAGCCATGGGGCATATTCCCTTTTTGTCGCAAACCTGTATGCGCCTGCAAGCTGCAATATACTGAAAGAATGTTCGCTGTTTTTATACTCATCAATCAGCTCATTAACGGCTTTTTCAATATTGCGTATATCAGCCGTTACTCCCGTTTCGGATTTTTCCTGGTTGATAATATCTTTCATCTGTTTTAATGTAAGCGGCCTGTCGGATGAAAAGATCAGTACTTCTACAATTTTTTTTTAAACCGTCGAAATTCATTTATGGTATATATTGTTATAAAATAATTACTTACAAATTAAAACGAGATACCACACCCGTGAAAAATCCGTAATTGTTTTAGCAGATTACGAATATAATAAAGCTTTTTAGGTAAAAAAAGAGCAAAATAATAATAATTTTAAGGTAATTTCCGGTTACTTTATACTGAACTTCTGCTATAAATATAACAAAAATTAATTAAAACTGGTTGTTTCTATTAAACCTTCTTCGGGCAGTTCGGCGATTTTAAAAACCAGGAAATCTGTAAGTTTTTCATTAATTTTTATCCCAAGGATCCCATTTTTTGCCATTTCAAGTATAGCTATAAATGTAACAACAACTCTTATCTTTTCCATTCCTGTTATCATTTCAAGAAATGATACATATTCATTCTGCGAGCAGAGCATGTTTACATGCTCTATCTGGTCATCAATGCTTACGTTCAGCCTCTGGATATTATGCACTACTTCTTTGGGCTGATGTTCCATTGCATACTTGTATGCTTTAATCAGATTATATAGGGTTAAGTTCTGTATAGTCACGTCTTCTTCGGCAGTTTCATCAATCCTGTAGTCGCCGTCAAAATCACTGCGGTAGAAAACCTTGCGGTGTTCCTCTTCCAGGTTGGCAAATTCCTGAGAAGCATCCTTGAACCGTTTATATTCAAGCAGCCGTTTAACAAGCTCATAACGCGGGTCTTCTTCTTCTTCGGTAATTTCATCGGGCTTGTAAAGCATCATCTTGGCTTTTATCTGGATAAGCGTAGCAGCCATAAGGATAAACTCGCTGGCTACTTCAAGATCGAGCACCTGCATGTAATTCACATATTCGCAGAATTCATTGGTAATTTTTGAAATTGGAATATTGTGAATATCCAGCTCATCCCGCTGGATAAAGAAAAGCAGCAGGTCAAGCGGACCCTCGAATTCATTGAGCTTTATTCTGTACATATTCCAGCGAATATAAAGGTATCTTTTGTGATTTTAAATGCAGTAAAGGTGATAAAGAGAGCAAAAGTTTTAAGACATTTTGAAGTCATATAAATCCTGATATATAAAATTAGGGGGCTGTTTATATTTTGCTGTATTTAATATGACCCCCCTGTATTTCCCCCTGTTAGGGGGAGATGAAGCGTAATACTTCCTGAAAAAAAACAAGGGACTTTAAGTCCCTTGTTCATAAAGTCATTGAATGAATTGGTTTTACTTCCCTAAAATAAACCTGAAGCCGGCATAAAACTCCCTGCCCTTGGTTGGACCGTAAATGAAAGATGTATCAAAATACGGACCGAACGGGTCATCTGCGCTAATTATGGGGTTATCCTGTTTAAAGTTCAGAAGGTTTTCCACCCCCGCATAAATTTCAAAATACTTAAAGTTCTTATTAAGCTGCGCATTTATTATTGTATAAGGCTTTGATTCCGTTGGCCTCTGGTACTCCGCCGGATTTGAAGCCGTTGAAGGCAGGCGCTGCGCGCCAAACCAGTTCAGCCCCGCGCTGGCAGACCATGTCCTGCTCTGCGGCATATAAGAAAATGTTGCAAGCACCCTGTGTTTTGATGTAAAAGGCTGCTCATACATTACGCCGCTTTTTTCATATTTAAGGTCAATGAACTTGTAAGCAAGCTTCAGGTCAATGTTCCTTAAAAGCGTTAAGCTAAGCTCTGCCTGCATAACATTGCTGAAAGCTTTGCCGTTAAGATTGGAAAATATTACTTCCCGCGGATTTGAATCATAATCAGGAATAATTTTATTGCTGAATTCTGTACGGTAATAATCAACGTTAAAGCTGCCTGAGTAATTTTCGCCGCCAAAATAGAGCAGTACATCTGCGCCGTAGTTAAGTGTCTTTTCAGGGTCAAGCTTGCCGTTAATTATAATATTCCTAGAGCTTGCAAGCAGGTTAGAGTATTCACTGAACAGGTTAATTGTTCTGTAGCCTGTGCCGACTGATGCTCTGACTACTATAGTTTTTACCGGCTGGTATCGGAAAAGCGCTCTTGGTGTAACGACCAGTCCGTTTTCATTGTGTTTATCCAGCCTGATGCCTGTCATAATAGATGCTTTATCCTCAAGGAAGCTGAGTGAATTTTCAGCAAATATCCCCGGAATAGATTCCTTCTTAATATAATTTCCAGCGTAGGTTTTACTTGTAGTATCGTTAAAATTAATGGTCTCATCAATTTTCTGATATTTATAGCTTATCCCTGTTTTAAGATAGCTTTTTTCCAATATCTCAAATTCATAAAATCCCATAGCAGAAAAAATATTCTGTACAGCATCATATCCTGTGATTCCGTAAACTGATTCCTGGTCATACCAGCTTGAAGTAAGATACATTTTCATTCCGCTGGTTTCTGTGAACTGTTTGCTGAATCGCGAATAGCCTTCGGCTGAATTTATCTTAATGTTCTGTTCATACAGCCTGTGGCCATGTGTATTTATCCCGTGAGAAGGATCATTTTTCTGTCCGCCTTCGCGTTTTTCGTTCCAATACCTTCCGGCTATGTTGAACTCAGTCTGGTTCTTTTTATCAGCCAGATTCCATTTATTATATATCACGTAACGTGTGGTTAAAGGGTTATCAAGGAAACCGTCACCGTTATCATCCATAACATTTGATTTCTGCACAGAGTGCAGTGTTAATATGTTGCTCCATTTATCGTTTAATTTGTTGGCAAAGTTAAGGTTAAACTGTTTTTCAAGCATACTGTTCATAAATGCATTGAACATCAGCCTGTCAGAATTATTGTAATCCTTAAGTATTACATTCATTATACCGCTTATGGATTCATATCCCTGTATCACAGAATTTGAGCCTTTGGAAACAGTTATTTTATCTATCTGTGTCCCCGGAATACTTGAAATTCCGTATTTGGTATTCAGACCGGACATCAGGGGCATATTATCAACAAGTAACTGAGTATATGCGCCTTCAAGTCCAAGTATCTTCAGCTCTTTTGCATCGGTGATAATATCAGTTACAGCTACTTCCACCGATGAATTTCTGCCGAAGCATCCTGCCAGGTCGCAGCATGCTTCCTTAACCAGTTCCTGTGAAGTTATTACCTCGGTCTTTGCATTGTAATTGCCAAAGTGAGTTGATTTCTTGTCATCTTCAACATTTATTGTGCTTGTAGTCATATTGGGAATCATTACAATTTCAACTGACTGCTTATCAGCAGCATCAATTGTATCTGTTTTATAACCCGCATATGAAACCACAAGCCTTTTATCTGTAATGTTGGTTAAGGCAAGTTCAAACTTACCTTTTTCATCAGTAATTGTTCCTTTGGTAGTATTTATCCATTTCACAACGGCGGCATCAAGCGGCTGCTTTTTGCCTTCATCAT
>LLZO01000174.1 GCA_001567545.1 Candidatus Tepidiaquacellales bacterium OLB5 | reverse complement strand
AAAATATACCTAAAGGAAGGGTAAAACTATGGGATATCAAAATCAAAACGAAGATACAAAACCGGAAGTGCGCCGGTAAGTATCAGTTTGAAGAAAACCGAAAGCAAAGAAGCGGAAATTCAGCGTTTATTGCTTGAAGAAAGAATGCGTCTTGAAAAAGAGTATGGAGTTGAGGCAAAACCCATCGACCATTTTAAAAGACCGCTTGAAAATACTTTCACTAAAGACCAGAGGGCAACTACAACAATTTTATTTGGCGGTTTAACATGGAAACATGAAAAGCTTATCAAAGGTGTACTTGAAGGCTTAGGTTACAAAGCCAGCGAGATTCCGACACCGAGCAAAAAGGCATTCCAGCTTGGTAAAGAATACGGCAACAATGGTCAGTGCAACCCGACTTATTTCACCGTAGGCAACCTTGTTGAATACCTGCAGAACCTTGAAGCAAGCGGAATGACTAAAGAACAGATAATAAACGACTATGTATTCTTCACAGCAGGCGCATGCGGACCGTGCCGTTTTGGTATGTATGAAGCTGAATACCGTCTTGCTCTGCGCAACTCCGGATTCGACGGCTTCAGGGTACTTATCTTCCAGCAGACAGGCGGCTTAGAACAGGATGAAATGGAAGCAGGACTTGAAATGAACCTCGACTTCTTCCTCGGTATATTGAATGCTATGAATATCGGTGATATAATAAATGATGTAGCATACCAGATAAGACCGTTCGAAGTAAATGCAGGTGAAACCGATAAAGTCCTTGCGGAATGTATGGATATGATGTATGAAAGGATGAAAACCAAAAAATATTTTGATTTCAACAGCAAGTTAGGCTCATTTCTAAGCAAGGTACCGGGCTCAAATTATATTCAGAGATTTGTTGACCAGGTAATGAGCGATTATTACATAGAAACACTCACCGATATACGCAATAAATTCAATGAAGTGAAGGTAGACAGGACAAGGGTGAAGCCAATCTGCAAAGTCACAGGTGAATTCTGGGCGCAGACAACCGAAGGTGACGGAAACTTCAACATGTTCCCCTTCCTCGAAAGAGAAGGCGCACAGTTACTGGTTGAGCCAATTGCTACATGGATATTATATATGCTTCACCAGGCTAAGAACATGTACCACGACAGGAAAGGAATTAAGGAAGGCGAAGATGCACCAAAAGCTTTCCAGGTACTTAAGAAATTAAAGAACTTAACAGATTATAAAAAGACTGTAACAATACTTTCAATAGCTGAGAGCGTTTTTGACCGTGAATACAACAGGATAAGAAAAGTATTCAACGGAATGCCGCATGAGCTTGCTAGCCAGCTGGAAATGCAGAGACTGGGCCACCCCTTCTACAATTCCAGAGTTGAAGGCGGCGAGGGTCACCTGGAAATTGCCAAGAACATATACTATGTGAACAAAGATCTTTGCCACATGGTGCTTTCTCTTAAGCCGTTCGGCTGCATGCCTTCTACACAGTCTGATGGCGTTCAGTCTGCGGTAACATCGATGTTTAAGGATATGATATTCATACCAATTGAAACATCAGGTGAAGGTGATGTTAATGCACATTCAAGAGTGCAGATGGCGCTTGGCGAAGCAAAAGCCAAAGCTAAGCTTGAATTCAAGAAATGCATTGATGAGACCGGTTACACAATTGAAGAGATAAAGGCATATGTTGATGCAAATGACTACCTGCAGAGACCGTTTTATCATGTTGCACACAGAAAAGGCGTTATAGGTG
>LLZO01000173.1 GCA_001567545.1 Candidatus Tepidiaquacellales bacterium OLB5 | reverse complement strand
ATATACTATCCCTTTCCTTGAAATTATACCATTTTTTCACTATTTTTGTAGTCTGATAAATGAACTGTTATAGCCCGCCTGGCTGCTTAGTACAGTTCCGGATTTAATTCGTTCCATATTTAAAGTCAGGATGATTTTGTGTAATTCGTATCGAAATTGTTGTATCTATAATCCATTTTTTAGAAATAAATGATTATCAATAATTTTATTGATAATTGTTCATTGATAATTGCAAATTGTATTGGGCGGTTAGCTCAGTTGGTTAGAGCGCCACGTTGACATCGTGGAGGTCACCGGTTCGAATCCAGTATCGCCCACATTGTTGGGCTAAGATATAATGATAATTTTCATAATGAATTTATTCCGGATTCATCGTATCCCGCCCCGATATAATCGGGGTATCGCCCACAGCGTTGGGCTAAGATATAACAGTTATTTTCATATTGAAAGAATTTTTGAATTCATCGTTTACCGAACCGGTATAACCGGGTGTATCTCAATAAAGATAATTTAGTATTAAATATACAAACAAGTTTTTGGGGGATAATTATAAATCAATTAACAACAACATGAACAAATCCGTAAAAATATCTGTATTACTGCTGGCATTTTTAATTTCAGTAAATCTTTATTCGCAGATTTACTCGCCAAAAGATATTGTCAACATCTATGATCCGTTCACAATAACTTTCGGCGATATGGTATTAAATACGAATGATGACGAATTTAAGGAACATAATTTTCTGATCATCGTAACGATAACTATCGGGCCTGAAAAGCTCATTAAGTTCTTCTACAAAGATGACCTTCTGGTAAACCAGGTTAAGAATTATAATGATGACTACTGGTCAATTAACTTTACAGCCAGGAAAAATAATATAATTTTAATTCCGGCAATATATAATATTGCCAATAACGGCGGCAACATAAGCATTAAAATGGAAGGATATTCAAACCTTTCAGCCGGTGATGAAACCATGATGAGCCAGCTTAGCACAAGCTATATTTATACAAGCTCAACAATGTACGGCTCAATTGAACAGGCTTATAAATACCTGGCAACATCTCCGGAAGTTAACAAACCTAATTCAAGCCTGTTAACAACAGCCGAGGTTCTGCAAAGGAATGTATCAACAAGACCCGGAATATTTTATCTCAGTAATCCAACAGAGGTTAGCTATTCCATTCCCGAAGATCCCAAAAAGGTAATTGGTACAAATCTGCTTATTCAGGGACAGAAAAAAATTGAATCAAAGCTATCCAACAAAGCTGCTGATGTCTGGAATTTAACCTTCACAAAATATACAGATGTAAAGCTTGTTATGGGTGAATCTTATTATAATAAGATCAAAGGAACATTCAGCGATATTATTAATATGCCTAAAATTGATGAAAATAAACGCGAAGGGCTGATTGCACGCTGCAATGAGATTATTACTGAAGATCTTGTAATGGGCCGCAAACTCGGTGTATATATGAATGCAGAAGCTATAAAGCAGTTCACACTATTGCTTAATTTTGTTAAAGCCGGTATTCGTGTTAAATCAGATACAGCCTCTGAAACAAGCGATTTTATGAAATCTGAAGAGCGCGAAGCTCTTAATTATTTTGAGACAAACTTAAAAGAGAACGATTTTAATCTGAATAACCAGTATTTATTCGATGATTTTATCAATTCATCTGTTAACAGAGGTGCTATTCAGAAAGAAATTGATTTAATCAGAAGGTATTACCAGATAAAGTAAAGAAAGATATTCTATATTGAGCAACGAAAATATTAAAATTACATTTCCGGACGGAAGCATAAAAGAGTTCCCTAAAGGTACTTCTTCGATGGATATAGCCCGTTCCATCAGCAAGGGACTTGCAGAAGATGCAATTGTTGCTGAAGTAAACGGTAAGCTGGTTGATCTGGTGAAGCCTCTGAATGAGGATTCATCTGTAAAATTCTATAAGTTCGGCGATGAAGAAGGCAGGAAGGTTTACTGGCATACAACCAGCCATATAATGGCTCAGGCAATAGAAGAGCTTTTCCCGGGGGCAAAGTTCGGTGTAGGCCCGCCAATCGAAAACGGCTTTTATTATGATGTGGACTCAGAACATAAGTTCACCGAAGAGGATTTAAAGAAGATAGAAGACCGGATGCTGGAAATAGCCAAACGTGACCTTAAAACCGAGAGGGAAGAGCTTAAACGCGAAGATGCTATTGCTTATTTTAAATCAAAACGCATCGATCCGTATAAAGTTGAAATTCTTGAAGATATTGCCAAGAATGAGGATGTAGTATCATTATATCACCAGGGCGGATTCACTGATCTATGCCGCGGTCCGCATATGCCGACTACCGCTAAGTTAAAGAATGTCAGGCTACTAAGCGTATCCGGATCATACTGGCGGGGCAGCTCTGACCGCCAGCAGCTTCAGAGGATATACGGAGTATCTTTCCCTAAAAAGAAAGAGCTAGATGATTATCTGCACCTTCTTGAAGAAGCAGAAAAACGCGACCATCGGAAAATTGGCAAACAGCTAGATCTTTACAGCACACATGAAGAAGCCGGGGCGGGGCTGGTTTACTGGCATCCAAATGGCGCTATAATAAGAATGGAGCTTGAAGATTTCTGGCGCAAAGCGCATTTGCAGGGTAGTTACGAACTGTTGAACACGCCTCATATGGGAAAAAGCTGGCTTTGGGAAACCAGCGGGCACCTGGATTTTTATAAAGAAAGTATGTACGCACCGATGGAAATTGACGAGCAGGAATATTATATGAAGCCAATGAACTGCCCGTTCCATATAATGATATATAAAACCCATTTAAGAAGCTACAAAGACCTGCCGTTAAGATGGGCAGAGCTTGGCACCGTTTACCGCTATGAAAAAAGCGGGGTACTTCACGGGCTGTTAAGGGTAAGAGGATTCACTCAAGATGATGCACACATTTTCTGCACACATGAGCAGATTGAAAGTGAAATTATAGAAGTATTGAGATTTGCCAGGATGATTTTTACTGCACTGGGTTTTGAACATATGAACTATTACCTATCTACCAAGCCTGAGAAGGCAGTTGGAGAGGATGCATTATGGGATAAAGCTACAAAATCACTGATTGCAGCTCTTGAAAACGAAGGGTTAAGCTATAAGGTAGATGAAGGCGGCGGAGCATTCTATGGTCCCAAAATAGATATTAAGATCAAAGATGCATTGCACCGTGAGTGGCAGCTTAGTACAATTCAGTTTGATTTTAACCTGCCTGAAAGATTTGACCTGAAGTATATCGGTGAAGACGGCAAAGAACACCGTCCCTTTATGGTTCACAGGGCTCTGCTTGGCTCTATGGAAAGATTTTTCGGTATACTTATCGAGCATTATGCCGGTGCATTCCCGTTATGGCTTGCTCCTGTTCAGGCTGTAGTAATTCCGATAACCGATAACCAGCTTGAATATGCAAATGAAGTTTACAATCAGTTCAAAAATTCAGGATTAAGAGTTAAGCTGGATGACCGCAGGGAAAAAATGGGCTACAAGATACGCGACTGGGAGACCAAAAAAGTGCCATATATGGTAGTGCTTGGCGATAAAGAAAAGCAAAGCGGAAACATAACTGTCCGCGCCCATAAAAAGGGAGACTTAGGCGCATTTGAGCTTAATGAATTTATAGACAGCCTGGTAAAAGAGCGTGATTTCAAAGAAATTAAATCATAATATTTAAATAACTTTTAAGGAGAATTTCTATCAAGGAAAAAAAGATAAAAACACGGATCAACGAACAGATACGTGTTCCCGAAGTAAGGGTCATAGATGAGAACGGCGACCAGCTTGGAATAAAACAAACCCAGGAAGCTTTAAAGCTTGCCAGGTCAAAAGAGCTGGATCTTATCGAAGTATCCCCTAATGCCAAACCGCCCGTATGCAAAATAGGTGATTTCGGCAAGTATAATTACGAAAAACAGAAAAAAGAAAAAGAACAGAAAAAGAGCAAAAGCTCTACCCAGCTTAAGGAGATTCGTTTTCATCCAAACACCGATACCCATGATATGGAATTTAAATGCAGGCATTTAACTGAATTCCTTGTACAGGGTCATAAAGTTAAAGCAACTATCATTTTCATAGGCAGGATGATGGTCCACCAGGATATCGGCAGGAAGCTAATGGATGAAATCCTGGAAAAGCTTACTGTTGTGGGGAAAATAGAACAGCCTCCCAAAATGGAAGGCAGGTATCTGACAGTTATGCTTATACCGGATAAGAAAAAAATTGATGATTATAAGAAGAGCCTTGAAAAGGCAAAGACTGATACAGTAAAGTCTGAAACAGCAAAGACTGATACAGTTAATGCGTGATAAAAAGAAAACAATATAAAATCATAGAAAGTAAGGTATTAAAATGCCAAAGATGAAATCAAACCGCGGAGCTGCAAAATCATTTAAGGTCACAGCAGGCGGAAAGATAAAAAGAAAACATTCATTAAAAAGACACATTTTGACGAAAAAATCTGCCAAAAGGATACGCCAGCTGAGACACTCCGCTCTGGTATCAGAAGCAGATGCAAAACGTGTAAGAAGAATGCTTCTGGCTTAATTTAAAGCTGGAGCGATTTTTCAAATTAACAAATTTATAAAAGAAAAAATATAACACAGGAGATATAAACAATGCCGCGTTCAGTTAATTCAGTAGCATCAAGGAAAAGACGCAAAAGAATGCTTGCCAAAGCAAAAGGCTACTGGGGAAGAAGAAGTAAAGTAACAACAGTTGCAAAACACAGCGTAGAAAAAGCAGGTCAGCATGCATATTCAGGCAGAAAGCTTAAAAAAAGAGTTATGCGAAATATCTGGACAGTCAGAATTAACGCTGCTGCAAGAGATAACAATACAACATATTCAAAGCTTATAGGCGCTCTTCACAAAAAGAATGTTGATATAAACCGCAAGGTACTTGCCCAGCTTGCTTATGATAATCCGGCAGCGTTTACAGAAGTTGTAAAATTTGCAATGAGCTGATAAGCTTATTTTATTTACAGTTAATATTTCATACAAATTTTAATTACAACTAAAAATGCTGTCAAACCTGGCAGAAATAGAGCAGGAAATAAACAGTTTCTCTGTTAATAACCCTGAAGAGCTTGAAGCTTTCAGGCTTAAGTTCATTTCACGCAACGGGCTGGTAACCGGGCTGTTTGAAGAGCTGAAATCAGCAAGCAGGGATGAGAAACCTATCCTCGGCAAAAAACTTAACGAGGTAAAGAAGCTTGCTGAAGGAAAATTTAATTCTCTCAAAGAACAGTTCGAAAATGCTGTTGAAGCAGGAGATAAGCTTGATTTAACTCTGCCCCCGGCAGAGTTCAGCATCGGCAGGGAACATTTGATTTCCCAAACACTTGCCGAAATGGTGAAGATATTCAGGGAAATTGGCTTTAAAGTTACCGATGGCCCCGAGCTTGAAGATGAATTTTATAATTTCGATGCTCTTAACACTCCCGCACATCACCCGGCAAGGGATATGCAGGATACATTTTATGTACAGAACAAGTTCGATAAATCAAAAAAGTATGTTTTAAGAACTCATACTTCACCTGTACAGATACGCACAATGCTTGCAAATAAACCTCCTTTAAGGATAATAAGCCCGGGAAAAGTATTCAGGAATGAAACGGTTACATACAAGAACTATTTTATGTTTCACCAGCTTGAAGGGCTTTATGTTGATAAAAATGTTAGTATGCGCGATCTTAAAGGTGTGCTTTCATATTTCTTTAAAAAATTTTACGGTGAAAATACGCAGATCCGTTTTATCCCAAGCTTTTTTCCGTTCACGGAACCTTCTGGGCAGATAGATATATCATGCTTTTTATGTGAAGGAAAGGGATGCAAAACGTGCAAGGAAACAGGCTGGCTTGAAATAGGCGGATGCGGAATGGTTGATCCAAATGTATTTAAAGCAGTGAACATTGACCCGGAAGAATTTACCGGGTATGCGTTTGGTATGGGAATGGAACGTCTTACTATGATGAAATACGGTATTACTGATATAAGAATACTTTATCAGAATGATGTAAGGTTCCTTGACCAGTTTTAACAATGCAGGAACTGTTCACAATTGAAAATATTTTAGTATTTGTTCTTTGTTATGTAATTGGTTCCATACCCACAGCTTACATAATAGTTAAGCTTAAAACCAATAAAGATGTAACCAGGGAAGGTTCAGGAAATGTTGGTACCCTGAATTCATTCCAGGTTACCAAGTCAAAATCAGTTGGCATTGCTGTACTGCTGATCGATCTTTTAAAAGGAGCAATTCCTGTTTATGTTATTATGCATACTTTTGGGTATGAATACCTTACAGTAATGCTTGGGGCATGTGCTGTTATCCTTGGACATAACTATCCGGTCTGGCTTAAGTTCAAAGGCGGCAGGGGACTGGCACCCGGTGCAGGACTGTTCTTAATAATAAATTATTACATAGTGATAGGCTGGTGTATTGTATGGCTTGCAGTATTCATATTTAAAAAGAGTGTTCTGATAGCAAATACTGCTGCAACATTTTCACTTCCGGTACTTGTAATTTTAATAAATTTTCTGGATTTTGCAGAACTTAACCAGTCAGTAAAAGGATACGGAACTTTATATTTCATTGTTTATTCTATTCTTATCACTCTTATAATCCTTTCCAGGCATACTGAAGTATTTAAAGGAAAAGTAAAAAAAATTAATTAAATTATATAATATGTTTCCCAATTTAAAAAACCCGGTATTTACCGATATTGACGATCTAAATGAAATGGCGCGCCAGATAAGGCGGGATATTATGAATATGCTTTTGATCTCCAAGTCTGGTCATTCAGGCGGACCCCTTGGGCTGGCGGATATTTTTTCTGCTCTGTATTTTAACAAGCTCAGCCTGCTGCCAGAAAATCCGAATTACGAAGAACGTGATTTCGTATTTCTTTCAATAGGGCATGTTGCGCCGGTATGGTATGCAACACTTTCCCGCAGGGGCTTTTTTCCGCTTGAAGAGCTTACAACGCTCAGGAAAGTGAACGGCAGGCTGCAGGGGCATCCTGCGCCGCTTAAAACCCATGGCCTTCCCGGTGTTGAAATTGCATCCGGTGCATTGGGCCAGGGACTTTCAATTGCTGTCGGCGCTGCTCTTGGGCTAAAGCTTTCCAAAAAATCCAACCATGTTTTCTGCATCTGCGGAGACGGCGAGCTTAATGAAGGCCAGATATGGGAAGCTGCTATGACTGCCGATCATCATAAAACTGATAACTTAACTGTTATTGTTGACAGGAATCACTGCCAGATAGATAACAGAACTGAGAATGTTCAAAAGCTTGAACCGCTAGCAGATAAATGGAAAGCTTTCGGGTTCGAAGTGTTTGAAATTGACGGGCATAATATGAAGGAAGTGCTTGATACAATTGATGCTGCAAAAAAAGTAAAAGGAAAGCCATCCTGCATTATTGCATATACAAAGATGGGCAGGGGAGTTTCTTTTATGGAAGATAATTATAAATGGCACGGAGTGCCGCCCAATGATGAACAGGGGAAAGTAGCCCTATCTGAGCTTACATCGACTAAATTCGGTGATTTTATTGACTATTATAAAGATAAATAAATTTAATTATTATGAAAACATTAACAATATTTTTATTCTTGTTCACAGGTATAATGTTTTTAAACGGCTGTACAAATTCAGGAAGTGACGAAACTAAGCTGGCAATGGAAATTGTAATCGACGGAACATATTCAGGAGTTGATGAAAAGCGCGAGATGCTGATAAATAATAATGATGATTACCAGAAGATAATGAATGAAGTTTACAAAAATCTTGACCAGATGCCTCGGATACCCGTGGTTGATTTTACCAAAAACAGCCTTGTTGCTGTTTTTATCGGCGAACGCCGCAACGGAGGTTTCCTTGTTAATATTGACAGCATTCTGGAAGGTTCAAAATCCATTACTGTTAATGTAACTGAAACCACACCCGGTGTTAACTGTATGGTAACAGATGTTATCACAAAACCATATACAATTGTTAAGATACCAAAAACAGATAAAAAACCAATATTCAAGCAAAAAGTTATAGTTAAAGACTGTAAATAATCAAAATCATAATGAACTACATACATAAATTCGAAAATTATTTAATTGAAAATCTTGATATCAAAAATCCCGAACTTAAGGAATCAAGGCGAGGCTTTGGAGATGCTATTGTTGACCTCGGAAAAACCAACCCCGATATAGTTGTACTTGGCGGTGATGTAAGCGGCTCTGTAAGAACTGATATGTTCAGAGATGCTTATCCTGACAGGTTCTTTTCAGTGGGTATAGCCGAGCAGGATATGATGGGTACTGCAGCCGGATTAGCGTTGACAGGAAAAATTCCTATAGCATCAACTTATGGTGAATTTGCAACCGGCAGACCATTTGACCAGATAAGGCAGTCGATTGCTTACAGCGAAATGAATGTGAAGATTTGCGCTTCACACTGCGGATTTACAGTCGGACCGGATGGAGCTACACACCAGTCGCTTGAAGATGTTGGGATAATGAGAATTTTACCCCATATGACTGTTGTTACTCCCGCAGATTATAACCAGACCTATAAAGCTGTCGTTGAAAGCACAAAAGTGAACAAGCCGTTTTATATTAGATTTTACAGGGATAATTCCCCGAATTTCACAAATCCGGATGCTCCGTTCAAATTCGGTAAATCAGATACTTTGTATGAAGGAAGCGACTGCACAATAATTGCAAGCGGTTTGATGGTATGGGAAAGCATGATGGCAATGGAAATGCTGGCAGGTGAAAAGATATCAGTCAGGCTGATAAATATGCACACAATCAAGCCGATAGATAAAGAAGCAATTATAAAGGCAGCAAAAGATACCGGATGCATAGTGACCTGCGAAGACCACCAGAAGATTGGGGGACTTGGCGGAGCTGTTGCTGAAGTGCTGGCACAGGAATATCCGGCACCGGTTGAATTCATAGGCGCAAGCGATACATTCGGCGAATCAGGCAAAGCAGCCGAGCTTTACGAAAAATACGGGCTTTCAAGCCGTCATATTGCAGAGGCAGTAAAAAGAGCTTTAAAAAGAAAAAAATAGTAAAGAATTTCAGTTTAACAAAACCGTTTAAGGGTAATATTCACATTACTGTGAAATAAAAATTAATGAATTTTTATGGCTCTTGAACGGTTTTAATATTTAAAGGAAAATTAATATTTAATTATGAAAAAATCCAAATATATAATTCTTACAGTAACTTTTATTATTGTCCTGGCATCGGGATTCATTTTCGGAAGGTATGTTTTCAATACTCCTTCTTCTGATGTGAATGCATCAGAAAATATTTCCAGGGAAAGAGTAAGCCAGAATATAACTGACTCGCGTGAAAATGCCATTACCAGGACAGTTAAGGAAGTTTCAGGGGCAATTGTTGGAATTAATGTAACAGAAGTGAGGGAATACCGCGACCCGTTTGCTGATGATCCGTTTTTCAGGCAGTTCTTCGGAGACAGGTCATACAAGCAGGAAGTGCAGGGGCTTGGTTCAGGTTTCATTATTTCAGCAGACGGGTATATTGTTACAAATGACCATGTTGTAGGCAATGCAACTAAAGTAGTGGTATCTTTAACAAATGGCGACCATATTGATGCTGAAATTGTTGGTAAAGACAGCTACAGCGATATTGCAGTGCTTAAAATAAGCGGTTCAAACCTGCCTCATGTTAAGCTTGGTAATTCAGATGATGTTTTAATAGGCGAGTGGGTTGTTGCGCTTGGGAATCCGTTTGGATTGTTCGAAGTGAACCAGAAACCTACGGTTACTGTAGGTGTTATAAGCGCTACCGGGATGAAGCTTAATTCAGGTGAGAACAGGTTTTACCGCAATATGATTCAGACTGATGCGCCGATTAATTCCGGAAACAGCGGGGGAGCGCTTGTGAACAGTATCGGTGAAATTATCGGTATGAATACGCTGATATTTACCGGCAACTCAATGGCAGGCGGTAATATTGGACTTGGTTTTGCTATTCCCATTAATAAGGTTAAAGCTATAGTTGATAAGCTTAAAAAAGACGGTAAGATTGAACGCAACTATGATATCGGCTTAAGGCTGCAGACTGTTGATAAGAACATTGCCCAGTATTTTAAGCTGAATAATGTAAGCGGGGCAATTGTGGTGAATGTTGAAAAAGGCAGTGCAGCCGATAGTGAAGGAATAAAACCGGAAGATATCATTTTATATATGAATGGTGAAAAGATAAGCAGTGATGCTGATTTCTGGGGACTGATACTTGATATGAATATCGGTGAAAAAGTAAAGCTCAGGATACTGCGCAGCGGAAAAGAGATAGATGTTGAGTTTGACCTGAAGGTGAAGTAAAATGATTTTGATTTGTTTTTTGTGGAGACATCCCGCTCCAAAGGAGCCCCTTTGGGGGTGGGTCGTCTCAAATATTTTTAAACCGGGACTAAAGTCCCGTGATTTTTGATGGATTTTCAAACTCCGCTCTAAAGAGCGGAGCTAATCAGTTAATTGTGTTGCCACGACCTTTAGGTCGTGGGTTAATATAAAGAGAAATACGGGCTTTAGCCCTGATTGGTTTAAAACATACCGCTCCTACCCCAAAGGGGTCCCTTTGGGACGGAGCTCTGATTTTTTTAGACCAATTATCTACAAACATACTGCTCCTAACGGAGCTTCATAATTTTGCCTCTGTAGAGAAGTCCCTGTGGGACATCTCAATGTATTTGTTGTAACCTGCGAGCAGCGAAGCTGCGCGGCAGTCTCGGCAATAATCAATCACACCTCACCCCCAGCCCCTCTCCTAAAAGGAGAGGGGGGCAAAGTACGAGAAATTTACTTTTTGACTCTGTAGAAATGTTCCGCTGGGTTGTCTCCATGAATGAGAATCTGCGAGCAGCGAAGCTGCGTGGCAGTCTCATAGTACTATATTCGTGCCACGAATATAGTGGTGCGAAGATTATTGTTAAAAAATAAATGATTTTAAAGTACAATAATTAACCTGTTTACATATTCGTGGCACGAATATTTTCTTAAATAAAAAACCCCGAACATAATGTTCGGGGTTTTGAAAAATTCATTTTAAATTTCAGCTTATTTCGTCAATATCATCTTCTTAACTTCTGAATACTTTTCTGTTTCCAGCTTATAGAAATATATACCGCTTGTCAAATTTGCATACTTTGATGCATCAAAAGTAACTGTATAAGTACCTTTTGTCTGGTTCGCATCTACTAATGTTGCAATCTCTTTGCCGATAAGGTCGAATACCTTCAGCTTTACATACGATGCATCATAAAGCTCGTACGATATATTTGTTGTTGGGTTGAACGGATTCGGTGTATTCTGCTCAACTTTAAAATTCTTTATCCCTGTTATGCCAATTTTAATTTCATCCGCTTCAAAAACCAGGTTACCTGCTGATGAATATCCTTTCAGCTTATAGTAATAAACCCCGTCGCGCTCAGGTTCATCTTCGAAATCATACATATAAACAATACCGCTTTCGCTTACTGCGCTTTTTTCGAAGTAATCCTTTACTTCTATCCTGTCATCGTTAATTTTTCTGTATTCTTTTTTCCTGGGGTCAAGCCGTAATACTTCAAAATAAGAAATGACTTTTGGGTTAACAACCCTCCAGTTAATATAAACGGTTTTATCCTTAATTTTTGCTGAAAAAACAGAAAGGGCATCGTTGGAGTCAGCAGGCATTTCAGTTCCATCTTCATCACCGCCGGTTAAAGCATATAACGGGTCAGTATCACCTGCCTGTAATTTCGATCCGTAACCAATCAGTATTAAGAGAGCTGCAAACAGTAAATATTTACTCATACATTCTCGTGTAAAAATTCAAGTCTCTTCTTTAAGCGGCGTTCGCTCATAAGAAGCTTATCTTTTCCGAATATTGCTTCTTCCTGTGAAGTGAAAGTAAGCATATATTCATCGCTCATAACAATTGCCTCTTCGGGGCATACTTCCTCGCAGAAACCGCAGAATATGCAGCGGAGCATATTAATTTCAAATTTTTCAGGATATCTTTCCTTCTCCTGCGTTGGAACTTCATTTGCCTGCACTTCAATAGCAAGTGCGGGACAAACCCTTGAACACAAACCGCATGCTACGCAGCGTTCAATTCCGTTTTCTGCTTTAACCAGGACGGGTCTGCCGCGGAATGCCGTTGGCGGAGCCCATTTTTCTTCAGGGTACTGCCTGGTTTCCTTTGGCTTGAACATTTGTTTAAAAGTAAGCCAAAGCCCGCCAACTATCTGCGGGATATAAGTTTTTTCCAATACCGTTAAATCTTTGCTTCTAACCTGCTGTATTTCTGCCATATTCACTTTAACATTCCCGTGCAAACGGGAATCTCTATATTCATTTATTGAAACAATATAAATTAATCAAACCGTTCCAATCAAATTTTTACTATTCTTTTTAAAATTTAACCAATCAACCGATTAACTGATCAACCAATCAACTATTTAACAAATCAACAAATAAACCGATTAACCAATCAACCTAATCAAGCTAATCAAGTAAATCAAGGTCTATTTAACCAGAACCATCTTCTTTGTATCAACATACTC
>LLZO01000172.1 GCA_001567545.1 Candidatus Tepidiaquacellales bacterium OLB5 | reverse complement strand
TTTTACTGCTACAAGCCCTACAACAAAATCCTTTTTATCAAGCTTAATTGCGCGAACTCCGGCTGCAGTTCTGCCCATTGAACGTATATCGCTTTCATTGAACCTTATAGCCATACCTCCGTGGGTACCTATTAATATTTCCTGTTTACCGTTGGTAAGCTGTACATCAATAAGCTTGTCATCTTTACCCAGGCTTATGGCAATTATTCCCCCGCGGCGTGTATTTTCAAAATTGCTGAGGTCTGTTTTTTTCATCACACCGTGTTTTGTTACCATTGTGATGTAATTTTCCTCGCCGAAATCCTTAACATTCAGAATAGCTGTTATTTCCTCATCCTTGGTTTTGCCGATGTAATTGGCAACGGAGTATCCTTTAGCAGTCCTTGAAGCTTCCTGGATTTCATGTACCTTTAGCATATAACATTTACCAAGATCCGTAAAGAACATAAGATGATTATGTGTTGAGGCAACGAACATATGTTCGATAAAATCATCTTCACGGGTGGTAGCACCGATTATTCCTTTGCCGCCTCTTGACTGTCTGCGGTAACCGCTCACCGGTGTACGTTTTATGTACCCGCTGTGGCTTATAGTTATTACTACATCCTCTTCCTTTATGAATTCCTTGATAAACTCTTCATCGCTTATCTTTTTGGCATTCATAACAATTTCAGTTCTTCTTTCATCGCCGTAAGTTTCTCTGAGGGTTTTTAACTCTTCTATCAGTATTTCTCTTCTTAAAGCATCGCTTGCAAGAATTCTTTTCAGCTTTTCGATGGTTTTAAGCAGTTCCCTGTATTCTTCTTCTATCTTTTTGCGTTCAAGACCGGTCAGGCGCTGAAGGCGCATTTCCAGTATTGCCTTAGCCTGTATTTCGGAAAGCTTGAAACGCTTCATAAGGCGTTCCTGCGCTGTCGGGACATCTTTTGATTTCTTGATAACTTCGATAACTTCATCAATGTTATCAAGAGCTATCATATAACCTTCAAGTATATGAGCGCGTTTTTCTGCAGCATCAAGATCGAACTTAGTTCTGCGGATAATTACATTAAGCCTGTGGCTTATAAAATTATCCATCATATCCTTAAGGGTTAAAACCCTGGGGATACCATCTACAAGAGCAAGCAGTATAACACCGAAAGTAACCTGCATCTGTGTGTGCTTAAACAGGTTATTCAGTATAACATTAGCCGCTCCGCCGCGTTTAACTTCAATAACTACCCTTAAGCCGTCTTTATCAGATTCATCTCTTACATCGCTGATATCTTCTATCTTTTTATCCCTTACAAGATGAGCAATAGTTTCTATCAGGTTAGCTTTATTCACCTGGTACGGCAGCTCTGTGATAATAATGCTTTCCCTGTCGCCTTTGCCGACTTCAATGCCGGCTTTGGCACGAATAATGATTTTTCCCCTTCCGGTTGTATAGGCATCTTTTACTCCTTCAAAACCCCAGATAATGCCGCCAGTAGGGAAATCAGGAGCTTTAACATACTTCATTATCTTATCTATCGGAAGCTTGGTATCTTTTATAAGAGCAATCAGCCCGTCAACAATTTCTGTAAGATTATGAGGCGGAATATTTGTAGCCATTCCAACAGCAATACCGCTTGAGCCGTTAACTAAAAGGTTTGGAAGTATTGTGGGAAGCACTGACGGCTCTTTTGCTGTATCATCATAATTTGGAATAAAATCAACTGTGTTTTTATCAAGATCTGCGAGGATATTGTTTGATATCTGAGCAAGCCTTACTTCAGTATAACGCATAGCTGCCGGAGAGTCACCATCGACGGAGCCGAAATTCCCCTGCCCGTCAACCAGCGGATAACGAAGCGAAAAATCCTGAACCATTCTCACGATAGTATCGTAAACTGCTTTATCACCATGCGGGTGGTATTTACCAAGCACATCACCCACTACCCTTGCGGATTTTTTATACGGGCGGTTTGGCTGCAGGCCAAGCTCATTCATACCGTAAAGCACCCTTCGGTGTACCGGTTTTAGTCCGTCGCGCACATCAGGTAAAGCTCGTGAAACTATTACACTCATAGAATAATCAATGTAAGAGCCTTCCATTTCGTCAACTATGTTGACAGGTTTAATATTTCCGTTAGCCATCTATAAATTAAATTAAATAAATTTTCGTTGTTCTGTTCACCTGATGGCTTAAAGCCACCGGTGGATAAAAATTTCAATTTTACTCAACAGGCGGTATACCCTGCATAGCCCTGAGATACCCTATCTGGCCGCAGTGATACGAATCATGATAAAGAACCTGCCTGAAGAAGACAATATTTTCTTCACCGCTGTTTAAAATTCTGTTCCCAAGCTTTTCAGCTTCAGCAATACATTCTTTGTTCAGGCTTTTAAGTTTTTCAACATCATCAAGCCATGAGCTTTCAGTCTGTTCATCCGGCAGCGGAGCCCAGTTATCTTCTTTTGCATTAAGCTTAATGTTATCTCTTAAATATGTAAGCGCCCAGTGTTTCCAGTAAGCAATATGCCTGACTATCTGCCAGATACCGTGTCTTTGAATATCCGGTTTAAATAATGCCTGGCTCATGGTTAATCCTTCAACCTGTTTAATAAGGCTTGCCTGCCAGAAATTTTTGCCTTCGGTAAACAGCTTAAAGTCGTTTACAAATGCTGCCCCCGGATCCAAATTATTTTGTTCCATTATTGCCGGATGAATGAATTAAATTATAAAAAACAGACCGGAATTTATGTGTAATATCTTTAAAAATAAGCAAAAAATAGCATTAATTCAATTGAGAAATGAATAATGGAAGTATTTTATTAAGGCTTTCAGATGCTTTTGCAGCGGTATTAATAACGCTTTCATGATTTGCCGGAACTGAAATATTTTCCTTCAGAATATTTGTAATTACCGATACCGCAATTAAATTAAAATTTAATGCTGCTCCGGAAAGTACTTCAGGAACAGTTGACATTCCGGCTGCATCAAGCTTAAATTTTTTCTGAAAACGCACCTCAGCTTTTGTTTCGTAAGTGGGGCCAGAATAACATCCGTATGTTCCTTCCTGCAGCTTTACGCCTGCTTCTATACAGCTATTGCGGAATCTATCCTGCAGCACTTTATCGTAGAGCTTATTTACAGGTTTAAAATTCAGCTTACCGATAAAATTAATATGTGAAGTGATCATCATTAGGTCACCTTCGCTGAAATTCTCATTCAAACCGCCTGCTGCATTTGTTAACAATATATTTTCAGCGCCCATTTCTCCGGCAAGAACGATATTGGCAGTTATTTCTTTTTCATTATATCCTTCATAAAAATGCTTTCTGCCTTTAAATACCAGTACTTCTTTACCGGCTATCCTGCATAAAAAAATACTTTTTAAATGAACCCCTTTATATTCCCTGGATATGATCCTTTTATCAGAAATCATATCACTGTACAGCTCAATGCCGGAGCCAAGTATCAAAGCTAATGCTATTTTATTGTTATTTAACAATATAAGCCTGAATATGTAAATAATTATTAATAATGATTTTTATCTTTTAAAATAAATTTATTTTATGCAAATTTACACGTTAAAATCCGGTATAAACCTAAGAGAAGCTGATTTTGGCAAATTGCTGCAAAAAACGTGAAATTGAAACAATAAGTGACGATTTTCTGTTTAAGTTATAAGGAACATATTATAAACCAGATATAGTACTAATTGACAGAATCCAGCATATCTAAAGCCCAGGAGTACCTGGAAAAAGCTTACAAACTGCAAATGGATGGCAACTACGAAGAGGCCATAAAGAACTATAAGTTATCAATTGAATTTTTCCCTACGGCCGAAGCTCATACTTTTTTAGGATGGGCATACAGTTTCCTGGGCGATCTTGACAGGGCAATTGATGAATGCAAAGTTGCCATAGAAATAGATCCTGATTACGGAAATCCATATAATGATATAGGCTCATACCTGATCCAGCAGGGAGCATATGACGAAGCAATTACATGGCTTGAACTGGCATTAAAAGCAAAGAGATACGAATCGTACCAGTATGCGCATCTTAACCTTGGCAGGGCATATGAGTTAAAAGGACTATGGTTCGAAGCACTGAGTGAATACAGGGAAGCAATAAGACTGGCACCAAAATACGACCTGGCCAAAAAGCTTTATTATACATTACAGGGTAAATTAAATTAAATATCTCCGGCTATGAATTTCCTGAAAGAAAAAACAAAATATAAAGGGTTCTATCCGTTTATACTGCTTACAGCCCTGCTTTTTGCTTCAGCGGTATTCCAGAGCTGTGAACAATCCAATATATTTTCGGATAAAGACGATGTTGAATTAGGAACAGAGTTTGATAAGGAAATTAAAGCCAACCCAAAAGAATTCCCTATGCTGCAGGGGCATCAGGATATTAAAGATTACGTTACATCTATAGGTAAGGAAATTCTTAACTCACCGAAGATTAAAAAACGGAATATTTATCCGTATAATTTCCAGGTTATTAATGATACAATAGTTAACGCTTTCTGCACACCGGGCGGATTTATTTATGTATATACCGGGTTAATGAAGTTTCTGGATAACGAATCAGGGTTAGCCGGAGTTATTGGGCACGAAATTGCACATGCTGAACGCAGGCATGTTACACAGCGCCTGACAGCATATTACGGTGTGAGCATGATGCTTGGATTTATCCTTGGAGGCAACCCAAGCCTGCTTGCAGAAATAGCAGCAAACCTTTTTGTTGGGCTCGCATTTCTAAAAAACTCGCGTGACGATGAAACAGAAGCAGATTATTATTCAATTCAGTATTTAAAATCCACAAAATGGTATCCCGGCGGGATAACATTTTTCTTTGACAAGATAAAGGAAGAACAGCGTAAAAAAGGCACTACACCGGGTGATCTGGACAGGCTGCTTTCCACTCACCCATTGCCGAACGACAGAATAAATTTTGTGAACAAAGAGCTTGGCAAGCTGAACCCCAAACCTGACCCGACCAAAGGTTTGTACACAGATGAATACCAGGCATTTAAACAAAAACTGCCCTCGCGGTAACCGGATTTTTTAATTTAATCATTCAGCAATAATGTTAATCAAAACAGTAATTGTATTTTTATTCTTAATTTTTGTTTCATACAATATTACTAACTCTCAGACTGCCGATAAAGAAGTGAACGATATTGCCTTTAAGTTCACTTTTAAAATAACCTCTGCCTGGCAGTTAAAAGATTTGAAAGAAACTACCGATAAGGATGCCATATCTTACTCATATGAAAGCGGCGATAAAAAAATGACAATAATGCTGCTGGCATTTAAGCTGAGCAGTGTAAAAAATATTGATGATTTTATTTATAATCTTGAAAAAGATATTGCTTTGAACATACCGCCAAGATCCGGTGATTACGGGGAACAGGATTTCGGCAAGTATGATATGAAAAATGCCAGGTACAAGGATAATAAATTCGATGAAACTATTTATTACTTCAGGACCAAGCTTCCCGATTCACCCAATAATTTTGTTTACATGCTCAGATTCATAACAGAGGCTAAAGATTACACTTCAGATAAAGAAACAGAAATAAAAACAATAGCTGCATCATTTTCATCTACAGCAGAATAAACAATGCAGCAAAAAATCAAACCTTAATACATGCTGCCTTAAAATAAAATATTTCCATTCAGATTCCACGTATTCACGTTATTCTTTTCAGCAACAAACATCATTTCCTTCATATTTATTTCACTTCTCATTTTATTTTTTAAATTTAAATATTATGTTGCATAATTAATTAACTTAAATTTTAACTTTATTGGCAGCATCATCGGAAGAAAAATTCCTTATTGAATTTAAAGAACAAATACTATACAGGTTCGGGGAAAATACTAAGCGAATTAGTATATGCATGGATAATTTATCAGAAACTGAAGTATGGTACAGCCCAAATGAATCCAGTAATTCTGCAGGCACATTGATACTACACCTTTGCGGCAACATAACACAATATATTATTTCAGGACTGGGCGGAGAGCCAGATATACGGGAAAGGGATAAAGAATTCAAAGGGTTACATGAATACACCAAAGAACGGCTAACCGAAAAATTAAAATCAGTAACCGATAAAGCATCTGGGATAATACTTAATACCGGTTATGAACAATTAATTAAACTATACAGCATACAGGGATATTTAATTTCCGGCATAGCAGCTTTAGTACATGTTACAGAGCATTATTCTTATCATACCGGGCAAATTACAATGCTAACAAAAATACAAAAAAACACTGATGTTGGTTTTTACAGTGGATTAGACCTGAACAGGAAAAACAGGGAATGATCAAATATATATACAGGTACTGGGCACATACCGGGTTATTTATTTCAATTTTTATAATCAGTTATATTTATTTCATTGAAAGCCATAAAATATTTCTTGCTGAAAAATTAATATTACTTAACCTCGCATTTCTTATGATCCATCAATTTGAAGAATATGTATACCCTGGCGGATTTAAAGAATATTTCAACAATAATATCTATAACCCTTTCGGGTTTTTCAGGAATAAACTGACGAATAAAGGTATTATATGGATAAATGTAATATTCGGCTGGGGAATGAATATTGTTACCTTATTATTTTTATCATCTTACCCGTTTGCGGTATTGATAGTAATTGCTATACTGTTTATAAACGGAATTATACATTTTATCGTTACATTTAAAACCCAATATTATAATCCGGGAGTAATTACAGGGGCTCTTCTGTTCCTTCCGCTTGGATTTTATGCATACTATAAATTTTTACCTGATTATCATATTTCGAATCTTCAACTTATAATAATTTTTCTCACAGCAGCCTTTTTAAGTCTTCTGATCCCGATTACAATTTTCGCAACAAGAAAAAGGAGCCACAGATAAATAAGTTAGCAATAATTTTATACATACTTATCAAACTCACCATTGAGAAACGGGTTATACATTTTTTCCTCACCAATAGTGGTTTCATCCATATGACCGGGGTATATTATATAATCATCCGGGTAAACCAGAATTTTTGAATGAATGGAATTCAGCAGAACATCAATATCACCCAACCACAGGTCTGTGCGTCCTATTGAGCCGCGGAAAACAGTATCACCGCAGAATATCACTTTTTCATTTTCATCCACAAAACAAATACTGCCGGGTGAGTGTCCCGGGGTGTGAAGCAGCTTAAATTCTGTATTGCTGAATTTAACAGTATCATTTTCATCAATAAATTTATCAGGGGGAGGCGGTTTTGGAAAACTTACGCCGAACATTGCCGCCTGGTCCATTGCCCTTTCAATAAGAGGCATATCTTCCCTGTTCATAAGGACCGGTACATTAAAAGTATCCTTTGCCCATTTGTTACCCATAATATGATCTATGTGTCCGTGTGTGAGCAAAATGAGCCTGATAATAATACCATTTGAATTAATGTAATTCAGAATTTCATTTTTTTCAAAATCTTCGTATGCACCGGGATCGATTATTACACCTTCTTTAGTGTTTTCATCCCAATATACATAACAATTCATTGCAAACGGGTTTACTGTGAATGTTTTTATTGTCATAATTGTAATTTCTGAGGTTCAACAAATGAAGTATATATAATACCCATTACCCCGCTCAGAATTTGTGTATAGTTTTTACTTACTTTTTTTAAATATTTTTGCAATTTACAATGAACAACAGGGAAAAAACAGTCAAACAGAAGCCAACAGGTAAAGGCGGCGGAACACCGCTTAACCCAAAACCCCGGAAAGAAATTGTAATTGCCTTAAATAAAAGGGCTTACCATGACTACCTGATATTAGATAAATATGAAACGGGAATAGTTTTAAGCGGTACTGAAGTAAAATCACTCCGCGATCATAAGGCAAGCCTTGTTGATTCATACGCCCGCGTGAAAAACGGGGAAATATGGCTGATTAATACCAATATTGCGGTTTATAAATTAGGAACTTTTACAAATCATGAACCCACCAGCAGCCGCAAGCTGCTTATGAAACGCAGTGAGATACGCAAGCTTGATAACAAGCTGAAGGATAAAAGTCTTACCCTGATACCGCTTAAGCTTTATTTTTCGGGTCCCTATGTAAAAGTTGAGCTTGGCCTAGCAAAAGGCAAAAAGCAGTATGATAAGAGAGAGTCAATAAAGAAAGCAGATGTTCAGCGGCAATTGAAAAGAGTAAAGGTTTAAATTAAAATTAACAAAAATATTATAGAAACCTCTCCCTTCTCCTTTTCCCAACGGGACTCCGTTGGAGTAGGAGAGGGGTTGGGGGTGAGGTTTAAAAATTAATGTCATTTCCACCGGTAAAAGAACAGTTAGATCTGATAAAAAGGAATACAGTTGAAATTATTCCCGAAGATGAGCTTGTTAAGAAGCTTGAAAAATCATTAAAGGAAAACAAACCTTTGAGAATAAAGCTGGGGTGCGACCCTTCCCGGCCTGACCTGCATATAGGACACGGTGTAGTTTTGCAGAAGCTTCGCGATTTCCAGGACCTTGGTCATAAGGCGGTGCTGATTATCGGTGATTTTACAGCAATGATAGGCGACCCTTCCGGTAAAAGCAAAACACGCCCGGCTTTAACGATGGAAGAAACCAGGATTAACGGGAAAACATATTTTGAGCAGGCTTCAAAAATACTCCTGGAAAAAGACCTGGAGATAAGATATAATTCAGAGTGGCTGGATAAAATGACATTCAGCGATGTTATAAAGCTTTCAAGCAAATATACTGTTGCGCAGATACTGGAACGCGATGATTTTACCAAACGCATGAATGCCAAAACCCCGATAAGCCTGCATGAGCTTTTATATCCTTTAAGCCAGGCATATGATTCGGTTGCAGTACAAAGTGATATTGAGCTTGGCGGAACTGACCAGACTTTCAACCTGCTGGTTGGCAGGGCAATACAGGAAGCCTACGGCCAGTCAGCCCAGTGCATCGTAACCTGCGAGCTGCTTGAAGGAACGGACGGCGTGGAAAAGATGAGCAAATCTCTTAACAATGCCATATGTTTTACTGATACACCCAGGGATATATTCGGCAAGTCGATGTCAATTCCCGACAGCCATATTTACAAATACTTTCAGCTTGGCACTTTGCTTAATGATAATGAACTGGCTGAGATAAAAAAACAGCTTTCAGACCCTGCTGTGAATCCCCGAAACCTGAAAGTAAGGCTGGGATATGAGCTTGTTAAAAAATATTATGATGAAGAATCAGCAAAATATGCACAGCAGGAATTTGAAACAATTTTTGTGAAGAAGGAAATTCCCGATGATATCCCGGAGTATAAGCTTGATTCAAAAGAAGTTAAGCTGATAACCATCATAAAAGAAAACAATTTGGTATCATCTTCAAGTGAAGCTATAAGGCTGATAAAACAGGGAGGCGTGACCATTGACGGGGAGAAGATAACAGATGATAAATATATCGTGAAAGCTGAGAAAGATTTTGTGCTTAAGGTCGGCAAAAGGAAGTTTTTGAAGGTTAAAGTTTAAGTTGACCTCACCCCCCTGCCCCTCTCCTAAAAGGAGAGGGGGGAAAATCCTCTATGTTTTTGCTTAGACTGGATTAGTAAGTTGACCTCACCCCCTGCCCCTCTCCTAAAAGGAGAGGGGGGGGAATCTTCTTTGTTTTTTGCTTAGACTGGATTAATAAGTTGACCTCACCACTGGTGTGAGGTCCGAAAAAGAAGATTTAACAATTATTATATAACGGATTTTGTTTTTATTTATTATATTTGCGCATGTAAACTCACCTATTTTTATACACATTATTAAAGCGGAGAAATTCAGAATTGTTCAAACCTACTAAAATCTTTTTCACCAAGGGTGTTGGAAGGCATAAAGATTACTTACAGTCATTTGAGCTTGCGCTCAGGATGGCAGGCATAGAAAAATGCAATTTAGTTTCTGTTTCAAGTATTTTTCCTGCGGGATGCAAAAGATTATCCAAGGAAGAAGGCGTGAAGCAGCTGGAGCCCGGACAGATCACTTTCTGTGTTATGGCAAGGAATTCTACCAATGAGCCTAACAGGTTAATAGCTTCATCAATTGGAGTAGCACTGCCAAGTGCAAGCGCTCAGCAATACGGGTATATATCAGAACACCACCCGTTCGGTGAATCTGAAAAGATATCAGGCGAATATGCCGAAGATATTGCTGCGCAGATGCTTGCAACTACTCTGGGTATAGAATTTGACCCGGCTCAAGCCTGGGATGAAAGAGAGCAGGTTTATAAAGCAAGCGGACAGATATACAAAACATTCAACGTTACTCAGTCTGCCGAAGGCGATAAAGCAGGTATATGGACAACTGTTATTGCCGCTGCAGTGATGCTTCCGTAATGTGAAATGTCAACCGTGAAAAGTAAAAATGTTAACCTTAAAGAATGCCTGATAATCTGTAATGGCAGGATATATAAAAAAGACCTTAAACTAACCGGAATGTACTTAAAGCCCCGCAGGGCAACTAAAATTATTGCCTGTGACGGGGCTTCTGATTTTCTGAAAACAGCCGGGATTACCCCGGATGTAATAATAGGCGACATGGATTCAGCAAAACCTTCAACTCTTAATTATTTTTCAAAGAAAAAAGTACTCATCAGGCAGATTAAAGATCAGAATAAGAATGACCTGGAAAAAGCATTTCTGTATGCAATATCAAAAAATATACAGATAGTTCACCTGATTGGTTTAACCGGAAAAAGACTTGACCACACCCTTAACAACATTTCAATTTTACTTAAATTTCACAATAAAATTAAATTTATTTTATATGAAGACGGATTTACGGGGTATTTAGTTACAAAGCAGTACAGTTCCGTTTGCAAACCGGGAACGATTGTATCGCTCATTCCCCTGCCCGAAGCAAATGGAGTAAAAACAACCGGGCTGAAATACCCGTTAAGAAATGAAAAGCTTGCTTTGGGAAAGCGTGAAGGAGCGCTGAATGTAACAACCGGAAACAGCTTTAGTGTAACTTTACGAAAAGGAATGCTTTTGGTTTTACTGAAGTGATTTTACTGTTGCAGCAATATTTATAAACCAACCATATATTTATACGATTGTTTCCCAATGAAGTGAAAGCCGCTTCGCTCCATGCAAATTACCAGTTTACCTTTCTTGTCATATCACCATTGGTTTTAAGTATAACTGCCCCTTCCCTGCCGATATTAAGTACATTATAACTCAGTTCATTTAGTGTTTGGATAAATATCTCAGAATTCAGCTTCTTTCTGCCGGTTATTGTTTCGCCGATAACAATATATTCAGGCACGGTAATAGCGATAAAATCAGGCGGGGTTGTGGTAAAAGTACCTGAACCTTTTACCCTGATAGCCTGTAAATTCAGGTCCAGGTTATTAAGGTATATTGTGTTATATACAATTTCTTCAGGGGCAGCAGCATCGCTGAATACAAACGACTGGTCACCGTATACAAACTGGCTCATCATACTTTTGCCTGCCATCAGGCTGTCATAATAAATATACAGCCTGAAATTACCGTTCTTATTTACAACTTCCGGGGCAGTAATATATTCTATATCAGTTTTTTTAAATTTACCGGCAAAGCCTTTATTTTCAATTACATTTTTATAATATACCGGAACTAATATTTTCTTAATTTCAAAATTATTTACAAAATACAGAAGGCTGCGGAATTCATTTTTATCAAGTGAATTTATAACAAGCAGGTCAAGGTAATTTATGCCTGCTGTACGCAGGTACGGGATTATTGTTCTTTGCGCAGAATTAAACTTTTCAGAAGATGTCCCGCAGTTTATCATCACAGAAGTACCCTGCGGTAAATTAATGAGAGTACTGTTGGAAGCGCCGCTGTACAAATAAGTTATTTCAGCTTCATCAGTGAGAGAAGATACATCTTTCCATATAAAAAAAATTTGCTGAAATTAAAAGTATCATTAAGAGCCGCGGGGTTATATTTTTTGCAGATGCCGTCAGAAGCATTACCAATATCATATAATACAGAATAAAGAATGACGAATCCACAAAATAAGTCTGCACAAAAGAAAAAATCAAGATTTGCAGAAAAGCCTGA
>LLZO01000171.1 GCA_001567545.1 Candidatus Tepidiaquacellales bacterium OLB5 | reverse complement strand
AGGCATACTTAGCTTGAAAATTAGTATAATTAGTGTAATTCGTGGTTAAACGTTTTTTGTTTTTATCTCGCCCCTAAAGGGGCTTTTAGGAGGGGGCGGGGACATTTTATCCCCGCCATAAATGGCGGGGTTAGCTGCCAACGCTAAAGCTTCGGTAGTCGAGTGCAAACATTAAACCCTACCGGTGTTATAAGCGTGTCAGGCCCCACGGGGGTAAACTAAGCCTGACACCTACAAAGGCATTTATCCGTCCGTAATCTCGGTGCCTCTGTGTCTCTGTGTTGAAGCTTTTGGTTTTTAATTTATCACCCCTCTGGAGTTAAAAGCAAAAGAATTTAAATACCTTTCATTGTGTACCTTTGAGACCTTTGAGCCTTCGTGTCTATGGCTTCTTAAAAAATATTATTTTGGGTCTTGACTATGCTATTAGCATATATTATATTGCGATAATATGCATATTGCATATTTAAACCTTGCTTTTTTTTAAAAAATCAATGATCACCCGTTTACGGTTTAACATTTCAACTATTTAACTTTTTAACCGTTTGACAATTTAACCATTTTACCCATCAACCAAATTCAACACGAATGTCATCACCAATAACAGGTTTTCAGCGAACTCTCATACGAAAAATACGCAGATTTTACGAAAACGCTCTTCAAAAAGCCGCAAAAAAAAGAGTCCGTATTGGTGATGAGAATGGGTCTTAGACGCTGATATACACTGAAAAGTATGATTTTCGCAGATATAATTTATTGTATTCCGGGGTTGAATAATCAGCATATTAAAAACCATAAGTATTCTGCGTTTATCAGCGTCAAAGTAATAAATTTTAAATATTATGAAATTTTTATGATTTCGAAGGTTTTACCCAATTCCTTGATTTATATTAAATTTTTCGTTAATTTTGCATGTTATATAGGTTTTATTCAATTTATTTATGGATCAAAATGCCATAAAGGGATGTTTTTTCCCTTAAGGGATATTATTATTTTTATGTTTGAACTGCAGGTGCAGTCTGTTTTAAAGTGTCACACTCGTATGTTTTTTATACTGCATAAAGCAGTGTTAATTTAATTGAAGTTTCACACAAATGTTTGAGGATCTAAGCAGTAAGTTCGATAAGGTTTTTAAGTTCATCAAGGGCAAAGGCAAGGTCTCGGAGGCTACTATTGATGAGTTCCTGCGTGAAGTGCGCCGCATCATGCTTGATGCCGACGTTAACTACAAGGTAGTTAAGCAGTTTGTTGATGACGTAAAACAGAAGTCGCTTGAAAAAAATGTTATAAGAAGCATAAACCCGGGCAAGATAGTTATCGATACTATTACAGCCCAGCTTGTGTTTCTTATGGGTGAAAAGAAATCCGATATCAAATTTTCCAATGACGTGCCCTCGGTCATTATGATGGTTGGTTTGCAGGGTTCAGGTAAAACAACATTTTCAGGCAAGCTGGCAAAATATTTAAAGAGCCGCGGTAAAAATCCCGCGCTTGCAGCATGCGACGTTTACCGCCCTGCTGCTATTGACCAGCTTAAAACCCTGGGCGAACAGATAGATGTTGCAGTTTATTCAGATGATAGTGCAGACCCGGTGAAAATTGCGCTGGCTGCTGTTGAGTTCTGCAAGCAGAATTATAAAGATACACTAATAGTTGATACAGCAGGCCGTCTGGCTATAGATGATGAGATGATGCGCGAGGTGGAAACACTTAAGAGCAAACTGAATCCCGCTGAGATACTTTTTGTGGTGGACTCCATGACAGGGCAGGATGCAGTTAACACTGCGAAGGAATTCCACGACAGGCTGGATTTTGACGGCGTTATTTTAACAAAACTCGATGGCGACTCACGCGGCGGCGCTGCGCTTTCAATAAGGGCAGTTGTTGATAAGCCCGTTAAGTTCGTAGGCGTGGGTGAAAAGCTTGATGCAATCGAGCCTTTCTATCCGGACAGGATGGCATCAAGGATTCTTGGCAAAGGTGATATCCAGTCACTTGTTGAAAAAGCTACAACAATGCTCCCCGAAGAGCTTGATGACAAAAAAATCGCTAAGCTTGAAGAGAAGCTGAAAGGCAACAAGTTTGATTTCGGTGATTTTCTTGAACAGCTTCAGCAGATCAAAAAGATGGGGTCGCTTTCATCGTTAATGGGAATGATACCCGGTGTTGACAGGATAATGAAGGGCAAGGAAATTGATGATAAGCCGCTTCGCCAGGTGGAAGCTGTTATAAACAGCATGACGCTTAAGGAAAGGTCGAATCCTGATGTTATCAACGGCTCGCGCAGAAAGCGCATTGCAGGAGGCAGCGGCACAACAATACAGGATGTGAACAGGGTCATCAAGCAGTTTTACGATATGCAGAAGATGATAAAGACATTTAAAAAAGGAAGAGGAATGAATAACATGCTCCGCAACATGGGTCTTCCTCCTAATTTCAGCTTGAAATAAAAAAAATAATTAATAAAATAACATTCCGGAAAAAGCAATGGCGATTGAAACATTTCGCCCTAAATAGCTCGGGATTAGAAAGCAAAAATGGTTAAACTAAGATTAAGAAGAATGGGAAGAAAAAAAGCTCCCATTTATAAAATTGTAGCAGCAGATTCACGTTCCAGAAGGGACGGTAAATTTATTGAAGCTGTAGGTCAGTATGACCCCAACGTTCATCCTGCAAAGCTTGAGCTGCAGGAAGACCGCGCTATGTACTGGCTTAAAAGCGGCGCACTGCCAACAGTAACAGTAAAGAACCTCCTTTCGGGAAAAGGACTGATGCTTAAGCTTCATTTAACAAAAAAAGGCGCAGATGAAAGTAAAATTGCAGCAGAGTATTCCAAATGGGAAGCTATGCAGGAATCGAAGCTGCAGAGAATGCATGATAAAAAGATGAGAAGGAAAGAGAAGAAGAAAAAAGCGGCAGAAAAACCGGCTGAAACCACAGCCACACCGGCAGCAGAGCAGCCTGCAGCGGAGTAACACTGCACAGTTTTTATCTGCATAAGCGATATCTTTTTAATTAAGCGCTAAAAGCCCGATTCATCCATCAGGATGCTTAAGGAAAAAGATCTTCCGGTCCCCGCTAATGGTTTGAATTATTGTTTTACTGAAAATAATATTCTACTAATTAACAATCCAATGGGGGATGCTTATGAAAGAATTTATTGAGTACATCGCGAAGAATCTTGTTGATGATCCGGATAACGTACGTGTCGAGGAAACGAGCGAAGAGAACAAAATAACCCTGAAGCTTCATGTATCCAAGGGCGACCTTGGCAAAGTGATAGGCAAGCAGGGTAAAACCGCAAAATCTATGAGAACACTGTTCACTGCGGTAGCAGCAAAAAACAATAAAAGCGGTCACCTGGAAATAGAGGAAGGCAAATAAACCTTTTATTTGAACTCCCCTGCTTTCAGGTAAAACTGCAAAGTTAGATTAATGAGAATTGATGTAATATCTGCAGTTGTAAAGCTCCTGGAAAGCCCGCTGAATGAAAGTATTTTAAAGCGGGCACAGGATAAAAAGATCGCTGAGATCGTTATTCATGACCTGCGTGATTATGCAGCGGGTAAGTACAGGCATGTTGACGACAAGCCTTTCGGCGGCGGAGCCGGTATGGTTCTTAAACCCGAACCGTTCTTTAAATGCCTTGAAAAGCTGATGAGCGAAAGGAAGTATGATGAAGTAATTTATCTCACTCCGCAGGGCACAAAGTTTACACAGAAGAAAGCCAACAGGCTTTCGCTTTCAAAGAACCTGTTATTTATCTGCGGTCATTATAAAGGTATTGACCAGCGGGTAATTGATAAGTTTGTCACCAGAGAAATTTCTATCGGTGATTATGTAATAACAGGCGGCGAAGCCGCGGCAGTTGTTGTGATAGATGCAATTGTGAGGCTGCTGCCGGGCGTGCTTGGTGACAGTGAATCAGCTTTAACGGACTCATTTCAGACTGAAGCAGGATTTGACGCACCGGTCTATACAAGGCCGGCTGAATTTGAGGGTTTAAAGGTACCCGGTGTGCTGCTTGAAGGCAACCATAAAGAAATAGCGGGCTGGAGAGCCGGGCAGGGCCAAAAAAAATATAAAAAAGTAAAAAAGATCAGGTCTCTTAAATAACCGGTCATTAATCAGAAAATATAATAATAAATATAAGTAACAATCATAAGGAAATAAAATGAATAAGATAAATTTAGTAACTACTCCCCAGATGAGAAACGACTTCCCGAAGTTTCAGTCAGGAGATACGGTTAACATTCACGTAAAGGTTATCGAAGGCGATAAAGAAAGAATTCAGCAGTACCAGGGAATAGTTATGGGTATAAAAGGTTCAGGCATCGGCAGAACCTTCAGGGTAAGGAAAATATCCAACGGTGTTGGCGTAGAAAGAATTTTCCCGGTTAACTCACCTTCCATTGCCAAGATTGAAAAATTAAAAGAAGGAAAAGTAAGAAGAGCCAAGCTTTATTACCTCAGGGCATTAAAGGGCAAATCTGCAACCAAAATTAAAGAAAGAATTTCACCTGAAATAGTTGCCCCGGTTAAAAAAGAAGAACCGGTAATAGAAACTGCTCCGGCAGCTGAATCAGCAGAATAAATTTATAATTTATTTCATAAATTAAAAACCGTTAATTTTTAATTAACGGTTTTTTGATTAATAAGTGGTTACCCTATTCTATCATCGGATGGCTTAAAGTCACACGATGAATATTAATGAGTATATGCAAATACTTTTATAATGATAACAAGAAATATTATTGTTATTTTTGTTCTTTAATTCCGTAATTAATTTATAATATTACTATTACACATCTTGAAAAAGGGAAAGAAGTACTTTATTTCAGTTGCCGGAAACATAGGGTCAGGCAAATCATCTCTTACCAGAATGATAGCAAAAGAATTCAGCTGGGCTCCTTACTTTGAGTCAGTTCAGGATAATCCTTACCTTAGCGATTTTTATGAGGATATGAAAAGATGGAGCTTTCAGCTCCAGGTATATTTTCTTTCGCACCGCTTCCATACACATAAAAAAATTATCGCATCCAGGAAATCGGTTATTCAGGACAGATCCATTTACGAAGATGTTGAAATATTTGCCCGTAATTTATACCTTATGGGCAGAATGGAAAAACGGGACTACAATAATTACCGCGCTTTATTTTATGAAATGGTTTCCTATCTTAAGCCACCTGACCTGGTTGTATATCTTAAAGCAGATGTAAAAACCCTTCTGAAACAGATAAAGCTCCGCGGAAGGGATTTTGAGCAAAGTATAGAAAAAAAATATATCGAGCGGCTTAACAGAAGCTATAAAAAATGGATTAGCAGTTACAGGCTGGGGAAAGTTCTGGTTATCGAATCAGATGACCTGGATTTTGTGAATAATCCTGAGCATTTTAAAATGATAATTAACAGCATTAAAAAGAACCTGGCATGACAGGAAAAATAATATCAAATCCGCTGGTACCGGTCTCTCCCGGAGAGCTTATTGATAAGATAACAATCCTTGAAATAAAGAACAGGAGAATTAAAGCCTCCTCAAAATTAAAAGTGATAAGGTATGAACTAAGGCTTTTAAAAAAAGTCCTTAATGAGCAGTTCAATATAAATAACAAAATTAAAAATACTGTTCTTTCAGAAAAAAAGAAACTATTGAGTGTAAATAAAAAACTCTGGGATATAGAAAATAAAATAAGGGCAAAAGAGGCATCTTCAGATTTTGATAACGGATTTATCAAGCTTGCCCGTGATGTTTATAAAACTAACGATAAACGATCTGAAATAAAAAATAAAATCAATCAATTGTTCGGTTCCGGAATTAAAGAAATAAAACAATACACAGGATATTAACAGCATATGAAATATATTTCATACCTGGTATTTTTTATGTTTATCGCCCTGCTTTTTTATTTCCTGAAAAACGCGCTGGAGCCTTCTAAGGAACCACTATTTATTACGGGTACCGATAAATGCGCTGAGTGTCATGGCCTTAAGAATCAGGGAGACCAGTTTACTCCCTGGAAAAACTCAAAACACTCCGGAGCATATACAGTTCTTTTCAGCAGCAAAGCAAGGGAATTTAACAGCGCAAACGGTCTTAAGTCTCCTGAAAATGAAGAAAAATGTTTAAGCTGTCACACAACAAAGGGTTTTTTAAGCGGTGTTGCTGCCGGTGAATACTTTAAGACAGATGAAGGTGTAGGCTGTGAAGCATGCCATGGTGCAGGTTCACATTACTCACCCGCAGAAATAATGAAGGTTGAATCTGCATTTTTACGTAACGGCGGGATTAAAGGAGATTCAGCCACATGCTTAAAATGCCATAACCCAAAAGGTAACAAAGAAAAAGCCCTGAAAGATAACATTTGTCCGTTCCAGCTGAATGATTTTGACTACAAAACTGAATTCGAAAAAATTAAGCACCCGCTGAACAAAAATAACAATAACCAATAATGGCAAACTTACCGCGTAAATATGATGAAGCATCCCGGCCTATAGGAGTGTTTGATTCCGGTGTAGGAGGGTTAACCGTAGTAAAAGAGCTTAACAGGCTGCTGCCCGATGAAAAGATAATTTATTTTGGTGATACCGGCAGGGTGCCTTACGGCAATAAATCAAAAGAAACAATTATTCATTATTCTCTGCAGGTAGCATATTTTTTAATGAAGAAAAAGATCAAGATGCTTGTTGTTGCCTGCAATACTGCTTCTTCAGTTTCACTTCCAACGCTTAAGCGTCATTTTCATATTCCGGTAATTGGAGTTATAGAACCCGGTGCTAAAGCAGCAATTGAAACTACCGGCAACAGCAAGATCGGAGTTATAGGAACATTGGGAACAGTGCGTTCCAATTCATATAAAAAAGCACTGAAGAAAATAAAAAGAAATGTAAATATTTTTCAGGATCCCTGTCCCCTGTTTGTTCATCTTGCAGAAGACGGATGGAATAAGAACAAAATTGCGCAATTGGTATCTGATGAATATCTTGGACCGCTGAAGAAAAAAAAATGTTGATACTTTAATACTGGGCTGCACTCATTATCCGCTGTTAAAAGATGTGATACAGAATTCGATGGGAAAAAAAGTTACGCTTATAGATTCGGGCAAAGAAACAGCGAAGGAAGTGAAACGTATCCTGGATAAACGCAGCCTGCTTAATAAACGTAAAATGACCGAAAAGAATCATAGCATATTTTATGTCTCGGATTTCCCGCATAAATTCAGGGAAGTTAGCCAGCGATTTTTATCCAAAGAATTAAAACATGTACACAAGGTAATTTTATAATAATTATGACTGAAAAAGAAATAATACAGATCTTTAAAGACTCCGGAGCAATGCTGGACGGGCACTTTATCCTGACATCCGGTAACCATTCCCCTCATTATATAGAAAAGTTCCGCGTGCTCGAACGCCCGCGTTACACGGAAATGCTTTGCAGAGAGCTGGCCAAAAAGTTCGAAAAGGATAATGTTACACTGGTTGTTGGCCCAATGACAGGCGGAATTCTGCTAGCTTACGAAGTCGGTAAAAATCTGGATACAAAGGCAATATTTACAGAACGTGTAGATGGCAAAATGAAATTCCGCCGCGGATTTGAAGTTAAACCTGATGACAGGGTTTTAATAGTTGAAGATATTATTTCTACGGGCGGCAGTGTACAGGAAGTAATTGAAGAAGTCCGCAGATTTAAAGCTGAAATAATCGGCGTTGGCTGTTTGATTGACCGCTCAGGCGGTAAAGTTGATTTCGGAATACCCTTGAGACCGCTGGTTAAAATGGATGTCGTAGCATTTAAACCTGATGAAGTTCCCGGGTGGCTGCAAAATATCCCGGTATCAAAACCAGGAAGCACAAACAAATGATGATATAATTATTTTTTAATATTCGATAAGCAGGGTTTTTTCAAACTCTTTATTGTTTTCTATTCCCAGCCATTTTTTTGCATCTTCTTCGTTGTAAAAGAAAAGCAGTTTATATCCCCTGTTGAATGATGCATTTTCAAAAAAATCGTTATTGGTTTTATTTTCAATTCTGTCAACAATAGCAAACTGAAGGTACTTTGATTCTTCCCTGAAAGTTTCAATTCTTTGTAATCCGTCAAAAACACCGTACCTGCCTTTGAATCCCCTGAGGTCAACCAGTATCTTGTCTATTCCGTGTTCATCAATAACCTTATCCATGTTGGATGAAATTTCATGGAATTTAGACATAGGGTATTCCCCGGAAATTTCTGCTCTAAGAAAATTACCACTAATACTGTAATTTATTGTATAATTCATTTTATCTGTGAATATTGTTATAAAAATAATTAATGTTATTATTAAATACAATAAATTATTAATTAATATAAAATATTTAACGTTAAAGCGTTACAAATTTAAAGCTAATATTTTCAGTATCTTAAAAATTTTTATTTCAAAAAATAGGTATATTCAATACATTGATTATTGCCATACATAAAACTATATTTGTGTTTGTTTTTTCCACAATTTCAATGAAACTACGCTTAATCTTGGATTCAGCGCATAAAGAGAGGTTTATTTAATTATGGGTTTAATGAATAAGCTGCGCGATAAAACGCACATTATTCTGATAATATTGATATTAGCTTTTCTTGCTACTATAGTATTTGAGTGGGGTATGGATTATCTCGGTGTTCGTGGCGGACAGGTAACTGAGCTTGGGTCTGTGAATGGTACAGAAATTAAATTTACTGACTATGAAAACCAGGTAAACTTTGCAATAGAACAGCAAAGACAGCAGACAGGAGAAGAGCCGGATGAAAATCTGATCAAGATGATAAGAGACCAGGTGTGGGAACAGATGGTTACTCAAATTTTAGCTGAACAGGAAATTAAAAGACTTGGAATTACAGTTACCAACCAGGAAATTCTTAACTGGGTATACAACTCTCCGCAAACATTGCCTGATATGATCAAACGTAATTTTATTGATTCAACAGGACAGTTCAATATGGCTGTTTATCAGCAGGCTTTGAACACAAAAACACCGGAAGTAACAAAATTCTGGTCGCAGGTAGAAGAATTTTTAAAACAAACTCTCCTTTCCCAAAAACTTCAGAGTGTTATAACAGGAACCGTCAGAGTAACAGAAGGCGAAGTTCTGCAGAAATTTAAAGACGATAACGTAAAGGCATCTTTTGATTACGTGTTTATGGATTTAAATACTGTAATGGATAACCAGATACAGTATAGTGAAGAAGATCTTAAGAATTATTTTGAAAAGAATAAAAGTGATTTCAGGCGTGACGCTGCTGCAAAACTAAGATATGTTCTGTTCAGTGATGTTGCTAATATGGACGATACGATTGCAACTGAAAAAATGATGAAAGCTTTTGTAAAAGACCTTAAAAAACTGGTCCCGGATGATTCACTTACGTATGCTATCGTTAACGATAATTCACTTTCCAAATTCACCAATAATTTTATTAAACCAAATGAAATTGCTCCGGAAGTTGCAGCATTTTTATTTTCAGCCGCAAAAGACAGTATTTCTGATATCATTAGAGCATCAGACGGACTGCATATTGTAAGGCTTATTGAAACAAAAGAAGGAGCAGAAACATTTTCGAATGCACAGCATATTCTTATAAATTTCGGAACTGATACAAACAGCGCTAAAACAAAAGCAGAACAGATTGCTCAGAGACTGCGCAGCGGTGAAGATTTTGTTAAGCTTGCAGCTGAAAATTCCGATGATGCTTCGAACAAATTCAAAGGCGGAGATCTTGGATGGTTTGGCAAAGGAGCTATGGTAAAAGAATTTGAAGATGCAGTGAACAGCGCAAATACCGGCGAAATTGTAGGGCCAGTAAAAACTCAGTTCGGATTTCATATTATTAAGGTTAAAGGAAAGCAAAACAAAGAATTTAAATTCGCAGATATTAAAAAAGTTGTAAAATCTTCTGATAAAACCAAAGATGCAGCCAGGAAAAGAGCTGAAGATTTTGCTTATGTAACTCAGAACGGCAATATTGATGAAGAAGCAAAAAAACTTGGATTAACAATTGTTGATATTCCGACTTTGATCAGCAAAGGAGCTTTCATACCCGGAGCAGGACAGAATAATTCTGTTTATAAATTTGCCCTGGATGAGAAAAAAGGTTCAATAAGTGATCCTATTAAAGTCCAATCCGGTTACGCAGTATACCAGATAGTTGATAAATTCCCCGAAGGATTTTATACCTTTGAAGAATTAAAGGTTCAGCAGCTTCCTCTTTTGGTTAAACAGGAAAAAAAGCTTGACTTCCTGAAAACCCAGGCATCTGACCTCAGATCTAAAATTACAGGGAATGATATCAATTCTCTGAAGAATATAAATTCACAGTTAAATATTATCAGGGTTGATACTTCTACTGTTTCTGTTCCTTCCCCTGTTATCGGATCAGATTTTGATTTCAATTCAGTGGTGTACAAACTTCAAAATGGACAAATCTCTGAGCCAATAAGAACGGCAAGAGGCTATTATATCGTACAGATGAGAAACATCGGTCAGGTTGACCAGGCTAAATTTCAGCAGGAATTTGAAAGCATAAGAGCTCAGCTTATCAGCGCAAAAAAACAGAATATTGTGCAGGAGTGGCTTGCAGATCTTAAAGAAAAAGCAGTTATTGTTGATAACCGCGACAAAATGTACAGGTAGTATTAATTAATTATTGCAAATTAAAATTGTTGTAGTTAACTTACGCCAAATGGCTTTCTTTATTTCATTTTTTACACTATTAATTTGAAATTTAATATTAAAAAAATATTGTTAATGGGTTCAGTAATAATGCTGAGCCCATATTTTTTATATGCCCAAAATAGTAAAGATGAAATAATCCATTATAACGGAAACAGTAAATTTACCCTGAAGGTTTTTGCATCTTATGTTTCATCTGCAGAACTGCATAACAATATTAAATCCAGTATTTCATTTATCAGAGATGCATCGATAGAACTGAACGGCGGCTATGGATATGGGGCAGAGGTTACTTTTAATCCGGGTTTTTCGATATTTGATGTAGTATTTTATTTTTCTTCCGAATACCTGAAGGTTAAAGATGATGAATTGATATTAAGATTCGAAAATGACTCCGCAGCAAATGTTGTAAGATTTACCGAAGAATATAAATTAATCCCGCTGGAAGGCGGTATAAAATGGTATCTGCCTGTTAGTACAGATAGATTCAAGATATTTATAGGCGGCGGCGCCGGATTATATTTAGGTTCAAGAAACAGGTTAGTTGGTCCTTTATACACAACAAATTTAAATAAAAAAGCAGGTTACAGCATGAATGTTCTAGCCGGGTTAGAATATTTTGTCGAAAGGAACTTATCTCTTGATTTTGAGTTTAAATTCAGAGAGGCTTTTTTTGAAATCAATGGACAGGTTTAATGAACGAC
>LLZO01000170.1 GCA_001567545.1 Candidatus Tepidiaquacellales bacterium OLB5 | reverse complement strand
GAATGCATGTACGGAAATCGTTGTAATAATATTTAAGGGCTGAGTCTGATAACGACTGCAGGGCACATACATTCAGTAAATTGTTTCCGCCATCGCGGGTAATCATATAACTTAAAACTACTATTTGTGTATCACCCGGATTCATTGTAATGTTACCGGTATTTGAATTATTTCTTTTATCGCCCTGTACACTGTCATGCCAGCCCGTTCTGGAACAGGTGTTACCTGAATACATGAAAGCAGTTGGATTACCGGTTACCCAGTTTATTATGTTGTAACCACAGCCATCTTTACCGCGCATAATATTGTATGCATGTATAGCATGGTCAGGATCACCGTAACACTCATTACTACCATTATAATATGTGAAGAATCCTGTAAGACCGGTAAGTTTATATCCTATTAATGTATCATATGGAAGTTTTGCTGTATCAATATTGCTGCCAGTGAGCTTTAATGGAGACTGAAGAAACCTCAATCCAATTGCCGGAGGGTTCATGCCGTAATCATAATCATTATTATCCCAATTGTTAACAAATGTCAGGTTTCGAATACTATCACATCCTGTTTGATCATCATTTGGCTCTCCAAGGTCAAAATCATTAGGAACTGAAAAATAAGTGCTATCCCACAATAAATTACTTTTATTGATTATTCGGTATTTAATGAAATATATATCGCGTAAAGGGAAACAGTTAAAATTAAAAACTATCTGGTGTATCTCTGCGCCTAATGGTGGTGCTCCTCCGGGCAGGCTTAATTCAGACCTATGAATTGAATCTGAACAGTTTGTATAATCCATAAATACTATAAACAGCAATTCTTCAGGTCTTGCTGTCATTCCGTTGCCAATTCCGGGTCTGTCGCCGTTCCATGCAGGCTGGTAGCCGGGAATTCCGTTAATTTCAACATAAGGTGCGCCTTTTTGTACTGGCCAGGCAGCCCATGAATCATAATTAAATGTATACTGTCTGCCCCCGGCTGTTTTGTATCTTGTACCTCCTGAAAACAATGAGGGGTCAGTTAACTGAACATAATAACCTCTCCATGAAGGATCACTGCAAACTGATTGAGGGGGAACCTGCCCCATTACGGGAATATTACCCGGTGAGTAATGTGTGTTATACATTGAAGCTGACAGACTTAATGTTCTTTGGGGACCGGTTTTTGCGCCAATCCATAAACCTGAAGTAAATACTGCAGTCAACTTTTGAGGGGAATTTACAGGCCAAATAAACCCGGCAACTCCATTGGGAAATGATACTTTATCGTAATTA
>LLZO01000169.1 GCA_001567545.1 Candidatus Tepidiaquacellales bacterium OLB5 | reverse complement strand
AAAACCGCTCAGCGGTAATAGATTATGAAAAAGACAATGGTATGCTTGATTTCGCAAGGGAAATCTGCCCTGTTCTGGTTTTTCAGAATGATAATTACTGGCGGGTGTTAACATGTACTAACGGAGCATTCAAACAGTTTCACCTAAATAAAATACTTGAAGCAAGACCATCGGGAAAAAAATTCAAGCCCGTTGCAGCAGATATCCTTGACGATGTTTTCCGCTTTTCCTGGAAAAGTGGGTAGGAAATGAAAAATTTGAGATCAAATTGTTGTTTTCAAAAGTATGGAAAGATCGGTTATCCCCAAAACAGCTTATGACTAATGAAAGCATAACCGAATCCGCCAATAACAGTTACATTTATGAAACAACCGTGAATAATCTTGAAGAAGTTGCTTCATGGATCGTAAGCCGGGGAAAAGGAGTAACAGTTCTTTCACCGGAAGAGCTGAAAAACAAAGTAATAAACCTGGCTAATGATGCTTTGGATAATTACAAATAGGATAAATTTTTCCACTTCAAAATTTTAACTTAAACCCGCTTTTTTTGCCAGTATTACCCCTTTTTTGAGATGTTTATCATAAAAAAAAGAGTTAAATTTGTATTATAAAAATAAGAATTTCCCTGTTAATTCGGGTTCTTATTACCTGAAAAATAATAAAAAATTTAATATAGAAAAAGATGAGCGATAAAAATTTCAATGCCTACCAGATGGCTCAGGCACAGTTCGATAAAGTTGCAGATATTCTTTCACTGGATCAGTCTGCAAGAAAACTTTTAAGAGAACCTTTACGTGAATATCATTTCAGTATACCGGTAAAAATGGATGACGGAACCACACAGGTCTTTAAGGGATTCAGGGTTCAGCATAATGATGCATTCGGTCCTTCTAAAGGCGGAATAAGATTCCATCCGATGGAAACAATTGATACAGTCCGCGCACTTGCAATGTGGATGACATGGAAATGCGCAGTAGTTGGTATTCCTTTAGGCGGAGGAAAAGGCGGAGTAATCTGCGACCCGCATAATTTAAGCATGCGCGAGCAAGAACAGATCTGCCGTGGCTGGGTAAGACAGCTTGCTAAAAATGTAGGTCCTGTTAATGACGTTCCTGCACCGGATGTTATGACAAATGCGCAGCATATGTTATGGATGCTTGATGAATTTGAAGTTATTCACGGGAGCAAAAATCCCGGCTTTATAACAGGTAAACCTGTTGGCATGGGCGGCTCGCTTGGCAGAACTGAAGCAACTGGCTACGGAGTCATTTATACAGTCCGCGAAGCGCTGAAAAAAATGAATATTGATATTGCTAAAACTTCGGCTTCATTCCAGGGATTTGGTAATGTATCCCAGTATGCACTGCAGCTTTATACACAGCTTGGCGGAAAAGCTGTTTGTGTATCATGCTGGGACCAAAAAGACCAGACATCATATACATTTAAACGTGAATCAGGGATAAGCTTCGATGAACTGATGAAGATCACAGATAAATTCGGCGGAATTGATAAAGCTGAAGCTAAAAAGCTGGGATTTGAAATACTTGACGGCGATGCATGGATTGAACAGAAAGTTGATATATTGATACCTGCTGCATTAGAAAACCAGGTTCGAGGTGATAACGCTGTTAAAATTGCAGATACAGTAAAAATAGTTGCAGAAGGCGCTAACGGTCCTACCACACCTGAAGCAGATAAAATATTCCAGGACAGAGGAATTTTCGTAATTCCAGATTTTCTTGCTAATGCCGGAGGCGTTACCTGCAGTTACTTTGAACAGGTTCAGTCTAATATGAATTACTTCTGGACAAAGGAAGAAGTGCTTACTAAACTTGATAACATTATGTCATCGGCTTTTGATGCTGTTTATGATACTTCTGTAAAAAATAAGCTGTATATGAGAGATGCTGCTTATGTGATTTCAATTTCAAAAGTAGCGCATGCATGTAAAGATAGAGGCTGGCTGTAATTAGCTGAAAATATCATTCAATTTTATTATAGCCGGAATATCTTCCGGCTATATTTTTATAAGGCATTTCCATTTATTAAATTTTAAGCTAAATTTAAAATTCATACCAAAATTTAAAATTTTAAGCATTTATGACCGATAAAACGCAGCCAATTGACCACCTTGTTAGAGAGCTTGAAGAAAGAGCAAAAGAGCTTAACTGCCTGTATAAGATAGAGGACACTCTCAATAATTCCGGAATTTCACTGGATGAAGCTTTTAAGGTGGTAGTGGATACTATTCCGCCCGGATGGCAGTTTCCCGATATTACTAAAGTTAAGCTTGAATACAAGGGCTCAACCTTTACAAGCGAAAACTTTTCTGAAAGCATTTGGTTTCAGCGGTCTGATATAAAAGTGAATGATGAAGTAATAGGCCATATATCAGTTTATTACATTAAACCTGTAAGAGATTACGATGAAGGACCTTTCCTGAAAGAAGAGAGAAAACTTCTTAATACAATTGCTGAAAGAATTGGTCATTTTATACTTCATAAAGATACTTTTGCATTTATTTCAGAACTGCAGGAGATCAGGGATATATCTGCCGGTAATATAAAACATAAGTGGCAGGTTGTTCTGGATATGCTTAACAAGACTGATAAACCCCTTTTCAACACGATAATACGAAAACTTCTTCATAATCTGTGCTGGCAGGAAAACCGTGAAGCACAGCAGCTTTTAAAAGATGCCGGAATAGAACAGGAACCTGCTGAAGGTGAGGAAGGCGAAAATATTTTTGACGAGAATAAACCGTTAAAGAAAAAATCTCTTAATAATGAAGAGTTCGTTCAATCGGTTATTAGGCTGGCAGATGAAAACCTGAGAGATGAAGAAATTCTTGCTAAGCTGCAAAAATGGATGTATGAAGATAAATGCAGCGGACTGGTAAAAGCTGTAGAAACTCTGGAAACTTCGCTTAATGAAATTTCTGAAGCATTAAGAAAATATTATCCTCTGCTTTCCAATGGCGAGCTTTCTCCTTCAATAGAAAAAGGGTTAAAAGTATCGCTTATCAGGAGATTTTTTACTGACCAGACCGAATACATTTCCATAGCAAAGGATTTTGTTGAAATCAGTGACTTTTATGACCTTACTGACAGGATAATACTTCCTTCAAAAAGCTATGGCAAGCTTGGCGGAAAATCAGCGGGTATGTTCCTTGCTTCAAAAATTATCGCAAAAAAAGCAAAAGCTACAGATAAATTCAAAAATATTAAAATACCCAAAACATGGTTCATACCTTCAGACGGAATAATGCATTTTCTGCATTATAATGAACTGGAAGAAGTTATCGAGCAGAAATATAAAGATATCGAAGAAATACGAAGAGAGTATCCGCATATTGTACAGATATTCAAGAATTCAGATTTTACATCAGAATTCATCAACGGTGTATCTGTTGCACTTGATGATTTTGGGGACTGTCCTCTTGTTGTAAGAAGCTCAAGCCTATTGGAAGATCAGTTTGGCGCAGCATTTTCCGGAAAATACAAAAGCTTATTTATTGCCAACCAGGGTACTAAACAGGAAAAGCTCTCCGCTTTGCTGGATGCAATATCAGAAGTTTATGCATCAACATTCGGGCCTGACCCTATTGAGTACAGGGCTGAGCGCGGGCTGCTTGATTTTAGGGAAGAAATGGGTATTATGATACAGGAAGTTGTTGGCACTAATATCGGTAAATATTTTATGCCTGCATTTGCTGGCGTTGCTTTCAGCAATAATGAATTCCGCTGGTCTCCGCGTATAAAACGAGAAGACGGCTTAATAAGGTTGGTTCCCGGTTTGGGAACTCGCGCTGTTGACAGGCTTGGTGATGATTACCCTATTTTGCTTGCGCCGGGTCAGCCTAACTTAAGGGTGAATGTTTCATTTGTAGAAAAACTGAAATATACTCCCCAGTTTATTGACCTGATTGATCTTAAAACCAATGAATTTGAATCGCATAAAATCAGTGATATAATAAAGGAAACAGGAAACGAATATCCGGGCTTAAAAAGTATGGTTTCAATTGTTAAAGATAACCATATAACACAGCCGATGGGATTAAATCCTGATTTTCAAAATGAAGATCTTATAATTACATTCGAAGGATTAATTAATAACGGCATCTTTGTTCCGCAAATGAAATTACTGCTAGATACACTTCAGGAGGGAATGCGTCATCCGGTTGATATTGAATTTGCTTCCAATGGAAAGGATTTTTACATTTTACAGTGCCGTTCACAGACAAAGTCAAGGGAAACTCAGCCTGACCCGATTCCAAGGGATATCCCGAGAAAAAAAGTTCTGTTTACTGCAAATAAGTATGTCTCTAATGGTAAAGTACCTGAGATTTCTCATATTGTATATGTTGATCCTGTAAGTTACAATAATATAGGCTCAAAAGAAGAACTCGTCGAGGTCGGAAGGGCTGTAAGCAAGCTTAATAAAATTCTGCCCAAGAGAAAATTTATTTTAATGGGACCCGGCAGGTGGGGAAGCCGCGGCGATATTAAGCTTGGCGTAAATGTTACATATTCTGATATAAACAATACTGCTATGCTGATTGAAGTTGCCAAGCAGGTTGGCAATTATATTCCTGACCTTTCATTTGGAACACACTTTTTCCAGGACCTGGTAGAATCATCAATAAGGTATCTGCCTCTGTATCCCGATGATGAAGATATTATTTTCAATGAAGTGTTTTTCAGAAAATCGGAAAATATGCTGGAGCATCTTGTTCCTGAATACAGACACCTTGAAGATACAGTTAAAGTAATTGATGTTACACATTCATCAGAAGGTGAAGTACTGCGTGTACTTATAAATGCTGAGCTTGAAGAAGCAGTTGCCTTTCTTAATGTTCCCGCTGCTTCCAAAGCTAAAACAATTGATACTGCTGAGTATGTTGAGTGGCAGCCCAGCAATTACTGGCAGTGGCGTTATAAAATGGCTGAACGTATGGCAGAGCTTATTCCGGCTGATGAATTCGGCGTTAAAGGATTCTATATTTTCGGAAGCTCCAAAAATGCAAACGCCGGCCCCGCAAGTGATATTGACCTGCTGATACATATTACTGATGATGCTGATATCGGAAAAATGAACCTTTGGTTTGCAGGGTGGAGCCAGTGCTTAAGCGAGCTTAACTATCTTAAAACAGGTTATGCATCCGACGGGCTGCTTGATATTCATTACGTTACTGATGATGATATCGAAAAACGTACCAGCTTCGCAAGCAAAATAGGCGCAATTACTGATCCCGCTAAACAGCTTAAGATAGGTAAGTAAATAATTATTCATCCGATGATTGTATAGTCATCGGATGAATTATATAGTCCTCATAACAACACCCTCTTTGCAGCTTCCGGAAAATCTGTATCCACGTCGGTTACAGCAAGCTCGCTTGCTGAATGCGAAGCATTAATACAAACCGTCTCCCCTATTTTATCCATCCAGCTTCCTGATATTTCCGTCGATTCATGTATGTGCCCGTGAACAGTAAATAATGGCTGAAATTTTTCTATAAATCTTCTTACACCATAACTGCCTACGCACAATATTTCTTTTGAACCGTTAATATCATTTGCATAAATCCGGTCTAGGTTTGTTTCACATGGCGGCGTGTGGAACAAACATATCGTTTTAGAAAAATCCTTTATCTTCGAAGCAAATTCATTCAGGTCGTCTTTAATAAGTGAAAATTTTTTAACATTTGCCGGAACTTCAATAGTTCTAATTCCGTCTTCTGGTGAAACACAGTCACGCGGGGTAAACCTGGATACATCATATTTTTCCCAGTCCTTAAGCAAAAAAGGTGTAGGAGGAATATACGGATAACCGAAGATATAATACTCGCCATGTTTTATTATCCTGCTGTTTGCATAAACGGCAAGCTCTTTAAGCTCCAGATATTCAATATATTCTGAACTTATTGCAGCATCGTCGTTTCCGGTTATAATATAAATTGGCGGGTATTTATCTTTTATTTCATTTTTAAGCTCTTCCAGCAAGGGTTTAAGTGTATATTTAATGAAATCCTCCGGGTCAGTAAGGTAATAATTTGGAAGAATATCGCCTGCAATTAAAACTGCATCAGGCAGTTTTTGTTTTATATAACTGCAAAGTTTTCTGTATTTTACATCATTTCCGTGAAGATCGCTTACACAAATCACATTCATTTACAAATTTAAAGGGATTAATATTAATGTAATATGATAATTTAAATACAAAAAAGCCCGCTATAAGCGGGCTTAAAAATAAATTTATTCAGATTATTTTACCGGTTTCTATTATCTATATAATCACTCAAATCAAAATAAAAAAATTTATTTCACTTTCTCAAGCGCCTGCTCAAGATCTTTTATCAGGTCTTCAGCATCTTCTATTCCAACCGAGTAACGAACCAGTCCGTCTGTTATTCCGGCTTTCTGCTTATCGGCGGGTGTGACCTTTGAATGAGTCATAGATGCAGGATGCTCTATCAATGACTCAACTCCGCCCAATGATACTGCCAGTATTGATACTTTAACATTATTCATCAATGTTTTACCGGCTTCAAATCCGCCTTTAAGCCCAAAGCTTATCAGCGCTCCCGGTCCGTCCATCTGTTTTTTGGCAAGCCCATACTGCGGATGCGATCTTAATCCGGGATACCTGACCCAATCAACTTTCGGATGCTTTTCAAGATATTCTGCAATCTTCTGCGCATTCTGCTGCGCTCTTTCTATTCTGATAGCAAGCGTTTTTAATCCGCGTATTACTAAATACGACTGGTGAGGGTCAAGATTGCAGCCCAGAGATATCATCATTGAGCGCAGCTTCTTATACATACCCTCTGTTTTTGCAACCACCATACCGCCAACTATATCAGCATGTCCGTTTATGAACTTTGTCATTGAGTGCAGCACAACATCAGCCCCCAGCTCAAGCGGTCTTTGCAGGTATGGACTTGAAAATGTATTATCTACAACCTGTACTAACCCGTGTTCTTTTGCAATTTCAGCGCAGGCTTTCAGATCAGTGATCTCAATTGTCGGATTTGCCGGCGTTTCTATGTAAAGTACTTTTGTGTTTGGTTTAACTGCATTTTTGATGTTATCAATTACTGCGGTTTTTACGTAAGTTGATTCAACCCCGAACCGTGAATAATGCTCTTCCATTATTACCCTTGATGGACCATACACTGCATCAGAGCTTATTATATGATCGCCTTTTGAAAGCAGCGCCATATAAACCGTATTAATTGCCCCCATTCCGGAGCTTGTTCCAATTCCCCCAAACCCGCCTTCAAGACCGGCAACCATATTTTCAAGTACATTTATTGTGGGATTGCCAAGCCTTGTATAGATGTATCCGCCGCTTTCACCAAGGAAACATCTTGCGCCTTCTTCTGCGCTTTCAAATTCAAATGTTGATGACTGGAATATCGGAACATTCACGCTTCCAAGCTTATCTTTATATCCGCCGCCGTGAATAAGTTTAGTATTAAATCCTGTATTATTTGTATTCATAATTGTAATATTTCATTTAGTCAATTAAATTTTAAAGACCATAAACCTGTTTTGGCGCAAGGTATGCAGGAAAATACTGCATTAATTGTTTTCTGGTTTCATAGCATAAGTGACATGCATCAGCATATTTTTCTTCACACTTAACCTGGTAATGCTCAGCAAGAAGTGCGGGTCCGCCCGATATTAAGTACTTTACGATAGGGTGCGTTTCAGCATTATATTCCTTCATAATTTCCGTTAAAGGTTTTTGCCGCATGTTGCCAATTGTAATACCCTGGCAAATCTGAACATTGCCGTATGCGTCAATATGTACCTTTCCGGGTTAATCAGCTCTTCAAAACGGCACTCATCAAATTCTGCACGGTTCACTAAAGGCAGATCGTTAACAAGTTTATCAGCTGCCCTTCCCCTGAACATTACATCGCCTCCGGCAACAGGCTCGCCTTTTTTCCGCGGAATTTCACATGACCTTATCACCGGCTCTTCTATTGAAATTGAATTTACCCTCAGTCCCAGATTCTTAGCCGCTTTAATAGCTATTGAAGCAGGCGAATTAGTAATATCACCTGAGTGAAGCCTGTCATCGCTGATACTCAGATCGTTAATATTCAGTTCTTTCAGCGGTAACAGCCATCTTTCGGCATCTTTGATGCTGGTGGCAAAATATGCATTGGTTACTATCCCGGTTTTAAATCCGCGTGAAACAGCTGCTTTGATACAATCAATAAGCAGCGGGTAATACAGGAACGGTTCGCCTCCTTCAAAATATATCCATTCAATAGTGCCTGTTTTTCCGGCTTCATCAAGCGCTGCGTTTACCTGCTCAAAAGTAAATGTGCCTTCGGCACGGGGTGAGCTGTAAACAAAACAATGGTCGCATTCATAAATGCATTTGTAGGTAAGTAAAAAGTGGATTCCTGTTAGCATAATCTCAAAATTAGGCATAAAATGGTCATTTTTACTATGATTAACAGCAATTTTTTGTATGATTATTATCTGTCCATAAAATTCCTCAATTTTAACATGAAAAATTGTTGAATTATCGAGATTATTTCAAAAAATTCAACATTAAAATGGATTGAAATTTATTGTAATTTTTGCTACATTTGTAATTCTCTAAAATCAGTTTTGGGGCTATAGCTCAGCTGGGAGAGCGCTTGAATGGCATTCAAGAGGTCAGGAGTTCGATC
>LLZO01000168.1 GCA_001567545.1 Candidatus Tepidiaquacellales bacterium OLB5 | reverse complement strand
AAAAATTGAAAATTATTCAAGGGAATAACTATCACTTTGATTAATGAATTTATTAGCGCACATTAATTGATTATATTGCACCAACATATCATAAGGAGCAAAATATGAAAAAATCTTTATTATTTTTCGTTGCCATTTGCTTCATCCTACCAGGAATTTTTTCACAGCCACTATGGATGTATAATGAACTTACATCAGGCGTAACAACTAATCTCACTTCTGCAAGTTCTAACAGTATTAATTACAACAATGCGCAAGTTTGGGTATGCGGCAATAACGGTGTTATCCTGAAATCTACAAATACAGGTATGAACTGGGTAAACCAAACAGGAAACGGAATACCATTAAATATAAATTTAACCAGTATCTGTTTTGTTGGAATAGATACAGCTGTTGCCGCAGGAAATAACGGAAACATTACATTTGTTTACAGAACCGTAAACGGGGGAACAAACTGGACCCAGGTTTTTACCCAGACAAACGGATTTATTAATGCAATTGCGTTTAAAAATTCATCACTTGGATTTTTGTCAGGGAATCCAGTTGGCGGAAGATGGTCTTTATGGAAAACTACCAACAAAGGACTAACCTGGGATTCCGCAGGAATGTATTTGCCCCAGGCAGGGAGCGAAACCGGATTTCCCAACTCTATTGCTGCCAGACATAATTATGTTGTATTTGGTACTAATAATTACAGGGTTTACCGTTCCGTAAACAATGGTGTCAACTGGTCATCATTGGTTACGCCTGAACAAAATACAAGCTCCATATGGATTTATGCAGATACATCACAATTTTCGTTTTCATTGGCCGGTGGCTCTAAAGTTTTCAGATCAACAAATTCGGGAATTGTATGGCAGCAAAATCCCTGTCCAGACTCAATGTACAATATAGTAGGTTTTGCTCCGGGGGTTTACGGTGTATTTGATTCGCAGCCTATGTGCATTTACGCTTGCAGAAACAATAATAAAATTTATTTTGCATTCTATGCAACCGGTAATTTTAATGCGGAATATACAGCGCCTTCAGGGAATTATAATTATATGTCATGCGATTATAATCAAATCTATATGCAGCTTGGATATTCATTCGCAGTCAGAAACAACGGCGGTATAACAAGGGTTTTTTATTTCAGGGGCGGCGGAATAAAACTGCTTTCATCAGTTTTACCGGATAAATATGAGCTTGAACAGAATTACCCTAACCCGTTCAACCCTGTAACTGTAATCAGATTTGCTGTCCGTAAATACGGTTTGGCAAAGCTTACGGTTTATGATGTTACCGGAAGAGAAATATTCAATCCTGTAAATGAATTATTGAGACCCGGGTTATACGAGGTGAGCTGGGATGCTGCATCCTTTGCAAGCGGTACATACTTTTACAGGCTGCAGGCTGAAGGATTCACTGAGACAAAGAAAATGATACTTATAAAATAGTATTACTGATTATTAAAAAGGAGGGTTTACCCGCCTTTAATTATATATATATATCCGTAATTTTCTTCTTACTCACAGCTTTTTTATCAGTTTTTTCATATCATCAGGCAGGTCGCTCTCAAATCTGAGGGGTTTGCCTGTTATTGGATGTGTAAATCCGAGTACCTTGGCATGCAATGCCTGGCGCGGCATTAATTCAAGCAGATTGTTGATGCGGTGTTTTAGGTTAGAAGTAAGCTGGATTCCGTGCGGCTCTGTGCCGCTGTATTCAGTATCGCCAAATACCGGGTGGCCGGTTGAATACATATGCACTCTTATCTGGTGTGTTCTTCCAGTATGAAGCCTTAATTTAACAAGCGAGGTAAAATCAAATTCCTTAACAACTTCGTAATCAGTAATTGCATTCTTGCCGCCTTCAATAATTGCGAATTTTTTGCGGTCCTTTGGATTCCGCCCGAGCGGTTTTTCTATCCTGCCCTTTTTGGTTTTAAAATGCCCCCAAACAATTGCCTGGTATTCGCGTTCTATATCATGCCTGCTGAACAATTTCGAAAGCCTTCTTTGTGTATCTTCATCCTTGGCAACAACCATAATTCCGGAGGTATGTTTATCAAGCCGGTGAACAATACCCGCGCGTTCATCACCGCCTTCATCTTCATCACCGTTAAGGCGCGGCAGCTTTGCTGCGGAATCGCCCATATAAAACATCAAGGCATTCACCAGCGTGCCGGAGTAATTCTTGTATGCAGGATGTGTTACCATTCCAGCCGGTTTGTTAACTATCATTAAATAATTATCTTCGTAAAGTATATCAAGCGGAATGTTTTCGGGCTTTACATCTTCTTTATCAGGCAGGTAAGGCAGAATGATTTCAATGTTATCGTTGGGCTGAACAACATAATTGGCTTTCACCTTTTTGCTGTTAACTTCAACAAAGCCTTCGTTCATTGCATTTTTTATCTTTGTACGGGAGGAATTTTCAATGTGATTGGCTAAATATTTATCAATCCTTATTTTTGATTGTCCCGCCGGGACCTGAAGCACCATTTTCCGCTGTATCTTCAATTTGGTCACTCCCGTTTAAAGGATTTATATTAATATTGTTATTTTCCGGATGGTTAAAATTTGACTGAACAGAATTTTCTTCAAGTATTTTTTCCGCAGGCTCAAGCGGATACTCCCCGTCTACCGGGGGCGATACCAGAGTCCCGTCACCGTTTACAACCGGAGCCGGCTCATCAGTTTTAAATATCCTGTTATGGAAGAATAAGATAATCAGGAATCCGGCAGAAACTGCCGCATCAGCTATATTCCATATAGGCCAGGTTGTATAAGTTCTGCCGAAGATAGTAAAATCCCAGAACTCTACCTGAACAAAATCCACAACCTTGCCGTTAAAAAGCGGCGCATAATTGTAAATAACTCCGTAAAATGTCCTGTCGATAAGGTTGCCGATTGCCCCTGCAAGTATCAATGCAAGCGAAAGCCTTATCAGCAGGCCGTCATTCCTGTGTTTGTATATATAAAATAATATGAACAGAGATGCAGCTATTGTAAATATTGTAAGGAACATCTTCGGTCCAACATCTATACCGAATGCCATACCGGGGTTTTCTATAAAAGTAATTCTTACAATATCGCCAAAAAGCGGTTTTGAAGATCCATAAGGCATACCTTTAATATTAATACCAAGTGACTCAATCTTAATTCCCTTAACAAGAAGCTTGGTTACCTGGTCAATAATTACTACTAAAAATGTTACAAATAATATTCTCAAAAATTTTCCTTATTACAAACTAAACAAATTTACAAATCCACAGCTGTTTATCCAGATATGCTCTGCTTGCAGTTTATGCAGTGTGAGGTAATCGGTACAGCCTCCAGCCTTGCTTTGCTTATTGGCTTGCCGCATGAAATGCATAAGCCGTATGTTTTTTTGGCAATACGCTCCAGTGCATTTTCAAGGTAGAACAGGTGTTTTTCATCCCGCTGAATGAACATGTATGCTTTTTCCCGTTCCATCTCATCAGAACCCTGCTCTGCCATATGCATGCTGAAAGTTGAATGATCGCCTACATAATCACCGGTATTTTCATCAATTAATGACTCACGCAGCCTTCTTGCATTTTCCAGGATCTCGGTTTTCTGCTCTACTATCAGCTCGGTAAAGAACTTCAGGTCTTTATCGCTTAAATAAGTTTTTCCAAGCGGCTTGCCGTTCAGTCCAACAGCTGATTTTACGGCAGTTCTTTTATCATTAATACTTCCGGAATTATTTTTACCGGCTTTAACCTTGCTAACAGTGCTTTTCTTTTTTCCGTTTCCTTTAACAGATGCGGTTTTTTTAACTGTTGATTTGGTTTTTAATGATTTTTTGCTGCTTTTTACAGCAGTTTTTTTTAACAGTTTTTGCTTTCTTTTTGGTTTTAGATGTGCTGCCAGCCATATTAATGATCCTTTATATGTTTTGAATCCCTTTAGCCTGTTTTAACAGGCACAAATATAGTTAAAATTTTATTTGTTTATATATGATTTTTATCACCGCTGAAAAAAACAATTTTTCAGATTTTTTCGATCACTACACGGCAGTTCCTGCCGTTCAAATTAAGCTCATCAGAGCCGTTTCCGCCCAGATTATCTGATGATTCCATAACTTCAGCCATTATCTGCTCGCTGATATACTTTTTCTGCGAATTTATAATGCTGCTCAGTTCTTTATCACCTGCATATTTCAGTTTTATCCTGTCATTAACTTCCATATTGCGCTCTTTGCGGATATTCTGCACTTTGCTAACAAACTCACGGGCAACGCCTTCTGCAATAAGCTCGTCATCAAGCTTGGTATCAAGCGCAACCGTCAGGTTATCCTGTGATTCAATTACCCAGCCTTCGATATTTTCTGTCTGTATCAGCAGGTCATCTACCGTAAAATCATATCCGCCGTAGGCAGTTTTGCCGGAGGCAATAACTTCGTTGATATTTTCCTGCGGCAGCTCTATTGCAAGCTGAGATACTTTTTTTACTTCCTTGCCGAATTTCGGTCCGGCAACCTTAAAATTAAGCTTTGCAGAACGCCTTATTAAGTTTGAATCCTTTTCAATAAATTTAAGCTCCCTGATATTTATTTCTTCAAGGATGATCTGCTTCATTGTTTCAATTGCTTCGCGCTCTGTATCATTTGTTATTGCAATAAGTATCTGCCTTAATGGCTGGCGTGTTTTCAGGTCATTTTTAACGCGCATAAATCTTGCCAGAGAAACTATTCGTTTTGCAAGATCCATATTATAATTAAGCTCTGCATCAATTTTTTCTTCATTAAGCTTTATATAGCTTAAGTGAACTGATTCTTCGCCGGTTAGATTGCGGTAAAGCTGCTCTGTAATAAACGGCGCTACCGGGCTTACAAGCTTCAATAAATCTGTTAATACTTCATACAATGTACCGTAAGCCGAAATTTTATCACTTTCGCTTTCAGGAAGCCTGAAACGTTTCCTGTTCCTGCGTACATACCAGTTGCTTAAGTCATCAATTGCAAAATCACTAAGCAGCCTTGCTGCTTTTGTAACCTGGTAGTTATCCATCAGGTCAACATACATAGCCTTTGTTTTTTCGAATGCTGAAAGTATCCACCTGTCAATTTCAGGCCGCTCATTAAACGGAATGCTGTTTGAACGGAGCTCTTCCATTGATACCCCCGATAAATTGCAGTACAGCACAAAGAAGCGGTAAGTATTTATTATTGTATCGAAGAACTTGTTCCTTACTTCAACCATGTCGTCTTCATTGAACATCTTGGGACGCCACGGAGGCGATGAGCTTATCAGATACCAGCGAAGAATATCTGCGCCGTATTTATCCATTATTTCAAACGGGTTTACAACATTGCCTACATGTTTGCTCATCTTTCTGCCGTCTTTATCAAGTATAAGGTCATTTACAATCAGGTTTTTATAAGCGCGCTCACCGAAAATGAACGAACCTATTGCATGCAGGCTGTAGAACCAGCCCCTTGTCTGGTCAACACCTTCGGCAATAAAATCAGCGGGATAGTTGCGCTCGAACAGTTCCTTGTTTTCAAACGGGTAGTGATGCTGAGCAAACGGCATTGAGCCTGAGTCATACCATGCATCAATTACTTCGGTAACACGTGTCATTTCGCAATTACCTTTTTCACAGCGGATTTTAAGCCTGTCTATAAACGGCTTGTGCAGATCTATATCTTCATCCGTAGGGTAAACTTCCCTGAAGTTAATTGCTTTTTCCTTAAGCTCTTCAATTGAGCCAATTGCAATATATTTCTGTTCACACTCGCATTTGTTATCATCACAAGGGCAAGCCCATATAGGCAGCGGAGTGCCCCAGTACCTGTCGCGTGAAAGCGCCCAGTCCCTGTTCTCTTCAAGCCAGTTGCCGAACCTGCCTGTGCCGGTTTCCGGCGGGTACCAGTTTATCTTATTGTTCAGCTCTATCATTTTATCCTTGTAGCTTGGAGTGTTGATATACCAGCTTTCACGCGCATAATATAAAAGCGGCGAGTGGCATCTCCAGCAATGGGGATATGAATGCACAAATTTTTCTTTCCTGTAAAGCTTTGCTTCAGATTTAAGCTTTAATATAATATCATCATCAGCTTCCTTCACAAACCTTCCTGCAAAATCAGTTATCTCTGCGGTAAAGTTTCCGCTTTTATCAACCGGCTGAAGCACCGGCAGGTTATATTTGCGTGATACCTGGTAATCATCTTCACCGAATGCAGGTGCAATGTGAACAATACCCGAGCCGTCTTCTGTGCTTACAAAATCACCAAGCGTTACATAGAATGCTTTGCCTTCAGGCTGAACATATGGCAG
>LLZO01000167.1 GCA_001567545.1 Candidatus Tepidiaquacellales bacterium OLB5 | reverse complement strand
AGCAATCTGTCAGTAACACCCATCAAAAACAGGCTAAAAATGAACAATTTGGGAGAAGAAATTTAAGGGTTTTTGTTGATTATGAGCTAAAAATGCAGTTTGCATATCATCTCGAACCAGGCGCTCAAAACGGGCTGAACTATACCGTGATTAATATCTTTTCGATTTTAGTCCGGATACGAACTTTTTTTACCGGCTTTTTTGAGTCAAATCTTATCAGCACTTTTATCAACAGTTTTATAAGTACTCAATGACTGTAATTTATCAATTTTACTTTATTTTCCTCAGCTATTACATTTGCATAGTATTGGAGAGATGTTGATGGGTCCTAATGTTCAAGCAAATCCTGCCTTCCTGTTTAGTCATACCCATTGAATTCATATCGGTAGCTAAATCATTACGAAATGTTTTGAAATATAGTAATGATACCAATGAAACCTAATTTATTCTTTATTTTCTTTTATGTAATCCCAATTGCATACAAAGTCATAATCGGAACTAAATATTCATTTTAATCCATTCTATTCAACAATTTCATTTCATTTCTAAAATAATTCTCGAGTCTGTGATATACAGGAAATTTGAATTCGCTACTTGTCTTTGAGACTTTGAAGTACATTTGGTTTTACAATGTAACAAGAATATATTTATGCCTCTTGTAATATTAAATGAATACACTATTACCAGTTTGTACTTAAAGTTGCCTTGAAGACAAATTCATCATAACTGCCCGTATGCGAAATATTATCATTATAAATATTCTTCTCTGCTCTCAAATCCAGATTTCCGAGAAACCATAATGCTATGTTTGAATTAAGATAAATGCCAAGCTTATTATTATTTTTCATCTCTTTTGCAATGTTTAAACCTCCGGTCATCTGAACAGTGTTAAAAAACAAATATGATGAACTAAAATCATAATAAATCATTTTATTATACGAATTAGTTAATCTGATTTCAGTATGTCCAAATCCGCCTGTTATTGTTAAAGGAAAATGAAATGTAAAAGATTGGTTAAATGTGAAAGTATTTGAGCTGAAATCGAATAGTTTTGAGGCAGTCTTGCTCTCCTGTAAGGAAAAGCCAAGGTTCGTAAAAGCGAATAATATTCCAATTGGATATCCGTATCCTGTTGATAAAGTATATAAAGATAACCTATTGTCAATCTTCAAACTGTCAATATTCTGGTCGTTTTTCTGAAAGAAGGGAGAGTAGTTAAAAGTTAAAAATGGAATGCCCGGAAAATTAACATTCATTACAAATCCAAATGATGTGTTTGTAGTGGTAGTTCGTTTCCAGGAAATTAAATTATCTCTATCTCTCTTTAAAAATGTTGAAAATGAAATGCGATTGGAAAGGATATTTTGATCCAGCCTTACATCAAATCCAAGATAATCGTTTCTCAAGTTTTGAGTACCTAAAGAACTATATCCCGGACCAACCATTTTTATACCGGATGAGAACTTGGTTCCTGTTTTATCGATGTGCAGAGAAGTTTTCAACGAATAGTAATAATCTAAAGATGAACTCATTTTTATTCCGAACAAGTTCTGAACGAACGAGGGAATGTCTGAATTTTTAATGTCAGGGCTTCTAACATCTCTGGTCAAAAGTGAGGCACCTGCTTCAGCTTCAAAGTTGAGTATTCCTTTGAAGAATGAAAGTGCCATCTCTAATCCAAGGACGTGATTCTTCATAGGTGTTACAACAGTTGAAGAATCAGTGATTATTGATTTTTCATCATCCCAAGCATAGACGTGTGTCAAATAGAAGTGTGTCCCCGAATATTTACCAATTCCTAGCCTGCTCCCTATTGTTTTTCTTCCATAAACCGGCAGATTATTTTCCGATTTCTGTATAGCTTTAAGATTTCTTATTCCGGAAAACGCGAAATATAATAAACCCGGATTTACCTCTATATTAAGTCCTGTAACAGGTATTTCGTTTAAAGTGAATTCGGTGAACTTTGGGTAGTTAGTTCCAATTCCCAAATTTCTGATTGAGAGGAGGAATTTTGAGAACCCTGAAATTCTGACATTCTGATTTTCGGCTTCTCGAATGAATTCGTCAGGATCAGATACAGCCTGCAAATTTGCAGCATCAATTTTGATCTTTTCGAGATCTTTAAGTCTAGCATTAAGTTTTTCCTTTTCCTCAATCGTAATGTTGGCATCTTTAAGTCTTACTTTGATCTCATCATACTCATTATTTAAAACAGGACTAACTGATTTTTCAATTGCTTTATTTTTAATTTGCTGAATTAATTTATTTGGATCAAAATTGAAGGCGAAGTTATTTATATTTTGTTTTGAACTTTTCTGCTCTGTTGATAGCAGCAAAGCTGCTGATAAAGGAACATTATAAATTGAAACTGAAGGATTAAGCTCCCATCTCAGGAAATCAGCAGGTTGTTCAGAATATGTTGAAATTCTGTTAGCGTTCTGACCGTATACTTTACTTGTGCCGTTTAAAACAAAAGTTGGTTGTTTTTTTATCTGAGTTAATTTAAGACCAGCTGATTCTTTAAGCTTCAAACAATCAAAAGTTTTTCCCCGGCTCAAGTAACCGCCTGGAATCAGTGACTGGTCAATGGATAATTGTAAATTCCCGTACTGATTCAAAACTCCACCGCTATTCTTTTCTTTAATTTTATTCTGCTTATTTCGCTTTAATGAATCGCTTATTGAAATATATGAAAACTGCCAAATTTCGCTCTCATTAAGAAATACTCCATTCAGGTAAGCTTTTACTTTCCATGCATATCTTTTACCTTCTGTAAACATTCTGCTTGACATTTGATAAACCGTGCCAGAAGTAATGAGATTGCTTATTTCGTACCATTGAGGATTCGACAACATTGCATCTGAAGGGCTTTGACGCGGCAAAATTTCAACAACCGTAAGAGTATAAGTAATTCTCTGTCCCGCTATTACCGGACTTGGAGGCATCCAGCTGAAAAAAGGCAGCAACTCTGAAACAGTTGAAGAATTAAAAGGAGATACAAGAATTGGAATAGACAAGTTATTTACTGTTTGATTTATACATCTTTCTCCTATAGCAATATTATCAGGTAATGAATATACAGTTATACAAATTGTATAATAACCGGATTGCACAGACCCAGTTTTACTTATCATGTCCTCAATGTCTTTGTTCTGATAATTAATTTCTACATCCCCAAGTTCTTTAGAATTAAGTACTTTCAATCCCTGATTAAGAATAAAATTCTTGGTTACAGCTGTAAGTACTTCACCACGACTAGCTTCTGTAACCTTTCCTACAAGATAAACTGAGTATGAACCCCCGCTGGTATTATTCAGGGTTAATTTCCAAAGATCTTCAATATGCAGTTGATTAGGAGGCGGCTGCTGAAGTAAAACCTGAACCTGTGAATAGGAATATCTTCCGTTTATCAGAATCATAAATAGCAATAATATATTAAAGATTTTTTTCATTGAATTTATTGCCGCCTAATACTGATTTCTTCCCCTGGTCTGCTTTCTTTACCATCTATGTAAAGGGAAGTAATGTAATAGAAATAAAGTTCACCATTTAATACGGTTTTATCAGTATATTGAACAGCGGTATTTACTGTTGCAACCGGAGTTGGATCTTCTCCTCTTTTATACCGATAAATTCTGTAACCCGCTAATCTTTCAGTTTCGATTTCTCCCCAATTAAGAATAATTCCTTCAAACACCTGTTGTGCCCTTAATCCTGAAGGCGGAATCATATAATCTGTCTTTATTTCTAACTGAGCAGTTGCAAAATTTGAAAGACTGCTTCTTATGCCGTAAATGTTTACAGATTGAACTGCATATTGATATGAAGAGCCGGGTATCACTGCTGTATCAACAAAATTGTTGTATTCTAAAAGATTCATAGTATCAGCAAGTGGAAGAAAATCCGATAAAGGCGCACCGCTTTCTGAAACCTGTCTCCTAAATACAGAATAACCTATAATATCAAAATCACCTTTGTTCATATCATCCCAATATAACCAAGCAGAATTTTCTCTGACAATTACTTCCAGTTTATCTGGTGTCAGCGGAATCACCGGTTTATCGGGACGTTCTGTTATAATATTAGAGAGTTGGCTCATTACACCACTGAAATTTTCCGAGATTACAGCATATCTATATTGCAGTGCACCCGATAAACTTGAGCTGGTATCGATATAGTTCATCAAAGAGTCTTTGTACGGTATCAAATCGGATATCTGGGCAAGTGAATCTCCCAATCCGTTATCCCTGTAAATTCTGAATCCTGCAGTGTATTCATCAGTAGCAACAAAATAAATTCTTATGCCATCTTTTAATGACTCCGAACCGGCAATATATGGACGGTTAGAAGGAAGCTGGGTGTATTCAGTAATTGCAAAAACTTTAGCAGAGCGTGCTGATTCATTTCCTGTTAGGTCGGTGCAGGAAATATAATAATAATACTTTTGCCGGGGTTCCGTGTTTTCATCTGTATATTCTGTTTCTGAAGCCGGAATTTCTGCGATTTGATAATAACCCGTATCCATATCCAGACTTTTGAATATTTTTATACTTGAAATATTCATGAAACTTAATGTTGACCAGCTAATTTTAAGAAATCCTGTTGTATTTAAGGTCTCAATCTTAATGTTCTTAATGGAGATAGACTCATTAATATTATATGCTGCAATCAAAATCGGTGGAGTAAATTGTCCGGGATTCCCGAATCTATCGTACGGCTGGAGTAAATACTCATAGGTTTTATTAATTTCTACAGTTGAATCAGTCAGGCTGATATAAGCAGTATCATTATTATAAAAGACAAAAAATTTGCAGCTAACTTCCTTATGTGAACCCCCGGGATTTTCCTTTCTGAAAACTTTCATCATCCTGAGCCCCGAGCTATTTGTTACACTTCTTGTTAAAATTGTAACCCTGTCAAAATCAAAGCTGCTTTCTATTATTTCAATACTGATTGCTTCTTTTTTAGACGGATAATATACAGGAGAATGCTGGGTATAGTATGAAACAGATCCGTTAGCTGTCAGATAAGATACTTTGTAAATATATTTACCTTCATTCGGAACAGACCTATCAAGATAAACTGTCCCGAGCGCTCTTTGAACCTGAAGCGACAAACCCCATATTCCTATAGAGTCGATTTGACTATATTTTACTGCTTTTTCCCAGATTATCTCAGCCGGCATATCAGATATTGATATTTTAACAGGCATTTCATTAACTGCTGACTCCAAATTATTCTTGAATTCATCTAAGGTGTGCGGCGATTGAAATTCAGTTATTAAATCCCAATCATCTACATTTGCTTCTCTTCTTTCGATTCTAAACCCTGTAATATTATTGAAAGGATTAGTTCCGGATGCAATAAAATTACCCGTATAAACATATATTCCATTTGGAGACGAAAAAGCGCCGTTTTCTGATTCCTGAGTATAGACAGGTATTATAATTAACTTCAGAATGATTACTAATATAATAATTTTCATATATTTTCCTCTTTATTGTGATGTAAATGAGAATTTGTTATAGTCACTGCCCAAATGAAGAGCTGCACCAACAGATCTGCTCCCTTTCCAGCTATCTTCATCACAAAATTTACCGGTGCAGTCTGAATCACATACTCCCCAACCTACACGAACGCTCCCTGATAATGTAATTGTTGGACCGCCTTCAACAAACCAGCTTCCATCGCTTTTGTATTGACCTTTCAGGCCAACTTCTACCTTAGCTCCAAAGGAGACTTTTGCACAGGCAACAACTACCCAACCACCTACGCCGGCATTAGCTTTATAAAAACAGCCATCCCGGTATAATAAATATTCCCCTCGTCAGTGAAATTCATTCCCAATGAAAAACTTCCGCCGGCTTTTATAGAAAATTCGCCTTGAACTACAACTAGATCAATATTCACATCGGGAACATATGGTAACGGTACCTGTACCATTCCGGTTATGTAAAATCCACTGATTTGATGGGCAAAATCCTGCGGCAGTTTTCCTTCATAAGAATATTGATTGAAAACTTCTATAACAGCCGATTCTCCTGATATATCATAATCACCTATCAGTATCCCAGTGCTGGCTTCTTTTACATAGGGATTATTTGGCATGGTAATCTTACCACCTGAAAGAAAATACCACCCGCCGTTGCCTATAATTAAATTTGTAGTTCCTTCTATCTTACCTCCCCCCGGAAAATCTTGAATGGTTTCCATGCTCCCTTCCATTCTGTTTTTCTCAAAATTATATATCATTCCTATATTACCAAACGGAGAAGAGAAATTTTTTACTCCTATTTGTTGATTGCTGGCGACTATATCTCCTTTAATTGTAAATGAAAGCTTTCCAGATGCGCCTTTTGTTCCTTCAAGGTCTCCAGTCATTGTCATAAAACTCCATTTGTTATCATACACGCTCATGCTGCCGGAAATTTTTGCAAGTCTGTTGCTCCCATCCACTGCAAAATTGAAGTTCTGATCTGGTAAAAATGAAATCACTGAATAAGTATTAGTTTTTTCCAATTTCACTTTTAACGAATATCTGTCCGGCTCAGACAGTGTTCCTTGTGCAAAAAATCCTGAATTATCGAGCTTCATGCTTTCGCCCGTAAATGAGAGATTAACGCCGTTAAATGTTGAACTGAATGAGTAAGGAACAAGTCCAAACGTAAGATCTCCTTTGCTGTTCTTCTCGTAAGTAATTGAAGCGGTCTGAGCAGGAAAATTGGGCATATTCAAGTCAATCGCGCCGGTTATACCTATATAAGTATCGTAAAAGTTAAGTGTAGATGGCTTGAATTTCGCAACCTGATGAAGAGTGACCAACGGAGTTTTATCATAAATTGAAAGACCGCTGTTTCCATCGCTTAAAAGGTAAAAATTGTTAATCAGAATTTTGTCCCCACTGTTCATAGCTGGTAAATTTTCGATAATACCGGCAATATTACTTGTGCCCGGACCTTTAACGGAAATTGACCAATGACCTTTACCGTTGTCATACCCGAAATCGGCATCACCTTCACTCTTCAACTCAATCAGTGATTTCAAAGTCAATGACTTTAATTCAAGGAATGCTTCTGTAGTTTTTAATACATCATTACTTATTCCCAGATTTTTTAAGGGTATATCAATAGTTCCGGTTTTGATATACCCTTCATTTAAAACTAATCCATAATTTTCAGTAATAGACCAGGATACCGATTCAAGATTCCAGTTTTCTAATTTTATTACAATTTTATCTGTACCTGTTACGGGTTTAATACCAGAGGGCTTAATTACTACAGTTCCAATATTCAGGTTTATATCAGGGTTTTCTAAATTCACTATATTGCTGTGCAGAACTGTTGGAATTATAATAGAATCAGCCTTTACATAAGAGTTTCCGTTGCAATCTGCTGAAAAGCCGTATAACTTATACTTCAAATAGTTTCCTTCATTATCTGCAAGCTGAAATCCGTCCTTTAGCACAACAGGACTTGTACCGTTTGATGTTACGGAAGGTATAATCAGTTTTTCTTCCCCGGTTAATCCCGGAATTAACAGAAACAGATGATTTTCCTGAAATGACAGTTTATCGGGGTTAATTGAGAACGAATTGTTTTTTATTTGTACTTTTCCTTTAATTATTCCGTTTCCTGTTCCCAGTTCTTCAATTTTCAAAGGATATGATTCATTTCCCAGTTTTACATTAAAAGAATTATTTAATTTTATGTCCACTGAGTTTATATCCGGAATCAGGGGCAGAACCTTAGGAAATGCAATTGGAATTCCACCTGTGGTTTTTTCCGTCGGGTGTGGGATTATTTCAAGATTATTAAAAGGCAGTTCTATTCCCGCCGGATTAAATATTTCATTTGGTTTTAAGTCAGTAATTGAACCCGAAATCCTGATTCCCTGGGAGGTATCAATTTCAAATACTTCGATCGGGAATCCCAACAGGTAAGAGAAGTCAATATCTTTAAATTCTGTCAGATTGAAATCAAGATAGTTTCCCTCATCTTTTATCTTTAGCTTTTTAGTGCTGCCGACCAAACCTGAACCGCTTTTTACTGCTTTGAAAATTTGCTCATAATTTTTGATAGGCACATTTCTTAACTCATAACTTCCCTGATCATCCGTTTTTGTTTCAACCTTGTAACCCGTTATGTCAAGATATACTTTGGCGTTAGAAACTGGTTCTTTTGAATTACCTGCATATACTTTCCCTTTTAATCTGGCAGCTTTTTTCAAAAATATGGAAATGGTTTTCCAGCCTTTTATTATTTTAATATCTGTTGTTTTTTCCGTTGCCTCGTAATCTTTATCATCTGGAGCAGTTACAATTACTGTACAATAAGAGGCGTTATTTATAAATTCAAATTCTGTTTTTCCGTCAATCGTTTTCTTCTTTAGTTGAAGATCTTTTATTTCCACATTAGCATTATTTATTGTTTTATTTGTTCCTTCTTCATAAACAAAAACACGGAGCCTGTACTTGTTTTCATATACTTTAATTTCTCCCAGGTTTTGATAAGGCTCTGTTACAGTTACGCTTAAAGTGTCTAATAAATAATTTTTACCTGCATCAATGATAAATTTATTGGTTTTTCCCAGTAAAGCATTTAAGCTATCAAATACAGCAGGATATGTTTTCAGTTCGCCTTGAGGTGAGATGATAAACATCAGAGGTGTTTTAGTTTTCTTTGAACTTCCGCCGATAAGCTTTATTGTAGCTTGAACTCCATTACCTTTTATATCTGTTACAGAACCTTTAACCATTGCACCCGGATCAAGCAGCAATTTCTTAAGATCTACTTTTTGTCCCAGTTTTAAAGTGGCTCCACCCATAATACTCATTTTTAGTTCCCTGAATCCAGCTTTGTTTATCCGTATCATGCGGGGCATGGTAGTTAAATTACCATTATCATCTTCTTTAACTTTAAGATTTGATAATTTAAAATTCCCCTTTGGGTCTGTAGATGTATATTTTTCAACAAATGGCAGAAAAAGTGATAGCCCCAGGATTTCAACTTTAGCACCTTCAATTGGCTGGGTAGAAATGTCTTTTCTGTAAACCGATCCAGAAACAATTGGACTTAAAGGCAAAAGCTCGATTATTTTTGATTGTGTTACACTTTTCCATTGACTGTTGAATTTTATAAATGCCTGCTCCTGTATACCACCAATCAGATTGGGATTGAATTTATAATCATGAGGAGGGAATGACATTACATAAGCTACCTCTTTAGTTGAATCTGTTTCCGCATAAATATAATATGTATCGCCTGAACCGAAATTTTTAACCAGGTTAGTGAAAGTAATTTTTCCATTTTTATCTGTTTTTTCAGCAGCTATTACTTCATAATCACCCGAAGGGAAATTTTTAAAAATTGAAACAGATGGCTTTGGTGATCCTTCGTTCAGAGGTACATATTTAGGTCTTTTGTCTTTTTTCCGCATAAGATAAACCATAGTTTCTTCTATTGCTTGTGTTCTGAATTGAAGTACTGGATTCACAAGTTTGGTATTAGGTTTTATTGTCAATTCCAGATTATAACTTCTAACCGATGAAAAAACTGACCCAATATCTTTAGTATTACCCATTTCTACATGGAATTCATCGTCCGGGTTCAGGTAATAAGTATATGCACCGTCAATAATTTCAATTCTTGCAGTGTAATAGAGGTCGCCGGTATATTTAAACGGATTAATATCCCCTCCCTGTTTAGCCGTAACATTACTTGCGATTTTATCCATTCCGGCATTCATAAAATTGAAAGTGAAATTTCCGTTATCGTCGGTTTTTGAAATTGCCAAAACCTTACCTGATTTATATATGGAGTATTGAAGTGGAATATTTCCATCATTAATATGATAAAATTTTTTTGAGCATAATCATAAATTTTCAAAACACCAACCAGCCTGATATTTGCATTTTTAAGAGGATAGGCAGCGAATTGTCCGGATTTAGGGGGTTTGCCAAACATATATCTAAGGTTTCCCGTTATTGTGGATGGAAGTGAAAATAATAGTTTTGGATCTGCAATCTGCTCAAATACAATTTTCTCTTTTTCAACTTTCACTTCTTTTTTTTCAACCTTAAAGCTGAATATTTCACTCTTTCCATTGTTTGAACCGATCGGTTTTCCGTTTGCATCAATTGCGGTTACTTGCCAAGCATATTTTTGCCCTTCGCTAAGTACAGGGTAAGTAAGAAGGTAGAGCAAATTTGTTGAAACCAAATTATCATTAAAGTAGAAAGCCGGGTTATTAATTGCTGCAGTGGGCGATTGATTGCCTAATATTTCAACTATTTTTATTTTGTATTTTACCTGATAAGCCGGAAATGGTGCAGGCGGCGACCACGAAAAGGTTGGTGTTTTTATTTTAATTGAAGAATTATTCGATGGAAAAATCAACATGGGAGAAGAAATGTTGCCAATGACCTGTATAATGCAATGCTCTGAGACTGTCTGATTATTATCCTGCGATTTTAAATAAATGCAAACTGTATAATTACCAGCCGGCGGATTCCCTGTTTTTTTAAATGCTTCCTCATACTTTTCCTTTTGAAAATATGTAGCTTCAGTTGGCTCAATTTCTGAACGCTGGATTAGTTTTACTCCCGGTGGCAGGTCAAAACCTTTAGATTTTGCGTCAAGGATTTTACCGTCAACGGATTCGGTAACAGTGCCGTTTAAATACACTTTTAATGTATTTTGTGTTGAATTAATAATTGTTAACTTCCACAGGTATTCTTCGCTGAGCTTATCCGGAGGCGGTTGCTGCAGCTGAACCGTAACCTGAGATTCAGACATTCTGTTAAGGGTGAGAATAAATACCACAGAAATTAAATATTTCAGTTTGGAGCCTGCATTCATTATTTTTGACATGTTTTACTTTAAATTTTGGCGGAAGCATCTAAGATAGAATCAAAGTCATGCTAGCAATGATTGTTTGTTTCAACTGTGCATCCGCCATTAAATAAATGTGTAGCAAAAATATATTATATGTGTTTTGCAGACAAAGAATGTTTTTTATTGTTTTAATTAACCACCTAGCTTTCACATAAGGGGAAAAGGGTAAAATTTAATAAATTTTCAGGTTTTATTGAAACTTTTTTTAACAGTCTAATTTTCAAAATAATTTTGTAATTTAACTGTTAATTTTATAGAAAGAGGCTATTGAAAAATTCCAAGGTAATACAGCTATTAAGAACATTCAATAGTGAAGAGCTGAAGCGTCTGGATGATTTTTTATGTTCTCCTTATTTTAATAAAAAGACTAACGTAGTTAAGTTATTCAAAGCACTGAAGAAATTCAGTCCGTTATATGACTCTGCTGATTTAAATGAAGAAAATATTTATAAAATGGTTTTTCCGGGCAAGTCATACAACTACGGTACTATGAAAAATTTGATACATGAATTTAGCACTCTTGCTAAAGAGTTTATGGCATATCAGGATTTTGGAGAAGACCATTTTCTGAAAAAACTGGACGTATTATATGGGCTTGCAAGCAGAAATCTAAATAAATTTTTTGAACCAATTCTGAAAGAAACAGAACAGGCTTACCGCACTTTTGAAAATCTTGGCGATGAATATTTCAAAAATAATTTTGAGCTTGAAATTGTTAAACTATATTCGCATTACAGAACAGGCAGGGCTGAGCTTGAGCCGGGTAAAAGAATTGAACTTGCTCAGAGTTCCGCTACTTATTTAATCTGTTATTCGCTGATTGTTTCTTTTAAGCTATGTCATGATATTATGACTGCTTCTCCTAAAAAGGATTTTGATTACAGAGCTACGCTGGCATATAAATTTGTAGAGAGTGTTGGCACAATGAAATTAATGGACAGTATAAAAGCCTGTGTTCCAGAGTTTTATCCTGTTATTGCTATTTATTTTAACAGGTTTATGATTGCTTCGGATTTAGATGATGACGACACTTATTATTTTGAACTGAAGAAGCTTATTTACGAGAATTTAGTGAAATTCTCAAAAGCTGAAAAATTTAATCTTATTGTTCAGATTGAAAGCAGTTGTACAGAGAAAATAAACAAAGGTAGGGATTTCTTTAATGATCTGCATGAAATTTATAATTTAAAATTAAAAAATAATATTTATACACTTAATGATTCTGATTTTTTCCCGGTAGCGGGGTTCAGGAAAATAGTAATTAATGCAATATATTTGAAAAAATTTGAGTGGACAGAAAACTTCATTAAGAAATACATACATCAGCTTCATGAAGAAGATAGAGATAATACACTTTATTTTTCCAGAGCTCTCTTGAATTTCGCTAAAGGCTCTTATAACAAAACATTAGAGGATATTTCAATGGTAAAATTTAAGGATTACGTTATAAAATTTTATGCTTGGAGCCTTAAACTTAAAGCATTATTTGAGTTGGGTTATTTTGAAGATGCATTCTATGCATTAGATTCTTTCAATCATTCCGTTAAAGATGATAATAAATCACCCGAACAAGCCAGAAAGAAAGTTTCTAATTTTCTAAGTTTATACAGGAAGATACTCAAATTAAAATTAGAACCAGACAAAATAGGCAATGATGAAATGATATTTCTGAACAATAAGATTAACTCAACGGAAGTATTAGATAATATCTGGTTAAAGAGCAAAATTAACGAGCTACACACTGGAGTTAAGTCTTAAACGAAATCAATGGCTTATTCCTCATCAAATTCCATGGAACTGTCAGTAGTTCTTCTCAATAAAGATTATAATTGAACAATTTGGTAGAAAAATTTATTGGGAATCTGTTGAATTTGAGCTAAAATTGGCACTTCTACAACATCCCGAAATAGTCGTCTATATTATAACTAGTAAAAGGAATTTAATAGTTAATAAAAATCAGATTTAATAAGTACAAGTTTAAATACTATAAATATCCGGTAATTTTAATTTGAATCCCTGTTACAAATGAATAAAACTAAATGCAATTTGATAATTAACGATGTTTCATTATATCATTTAACCAGAATCATTCTTTTTGTGTTAGTATAGAATTCTGTTTCTATTCTGTAGAAATATACACCGCTAGTAAAATTTGAGCCATCAAAACTTATTTCGTAAGATTCGGGTTCAAGTTTTGTGTTAAGCAGAACTTTTACTTCTTTCCCAAGTATATCAAAAACTGAAATTTTAGTATTTGTTGATTTTGCTATAGAAAACTGTATCTTAGTTAACGGATTAAACGGGTTAGGATAATTATTTTTAAGTTCAAATTCCTTTGGTATTTCAGGATTGTTTATTAAAGCATATGAGTCAGAATTCTGCAGTAACAGAATAATATTATTGGTAATACTTATTAATTGCTGACCCTGTTGATTTGTTAAAATTTTTGCATTAATAAAACCATTAACTTGATTGATAAAAGCATTTAACTGATTAATAGCAGTATTTATCTTTCCTTCTTGTATTTTGTTAACAGCTGTATTCAATTTTACAATAAGCGAATTAGCCTGTCCTTGATTTAATATTCCGGAATTCTTTAGTGAACTAACAATCAATATTAAAGAATTGATGTTATCTATTGAATTAACAGATATTACTGTATCATAAGCTATATTAGAATATTGTGAGTTTCCAAAAATATTGTAGCCAAATACCCTGTAATAATAAACTGAATTTGGAATAAGTCCGGTATCGAGGAATGAATTTGTATTCTGTCCTAATGAAGTAATGATATTCCAATTATTTCCGCCATTTGTGCTTCTTTCAACTTTGTATCCTGCTTCATTATTTGAATTATCAGACCATGTAAGCTGAATATTTCTTGAGGAATCAGCTAAAGCCGTAAGTCCTGATGGAGCAGCTGGCAACTGGCTGTATTTTATTGTAGTGTAATCATAAGTACCTATACCGGTAGTCCAGCCAGTTACAAACACATTCCCGGAACCATTAACTGCTATAGAACTTGCTGCATCTGTACCATTGCCTGTACCGTTGTATCTTTGTACCCATTGCTGCAATCCAGCTGAATTATACGAAACAGTAGCATAATCATCATTGCCAGCGATTCCAAGACTAAAACCGGTTACATAAACATTACCTAATCCATCAACGCATATAGAATTTGGTGAATCGGCATAATTACCGGTTCCGTTATATCTAGCAACCCATTGCTGGATACAATCACTATCATATTTAATTGTAGCGTAATCGTAACCACCTCCTCCATATCCCCAGCTGGTTCCGGTAACATAAACATTACCGGAATTATCAATTGTCATGTTTTTTAACAGATCATGGTTGCTAACAGGTCCATTATAAAAAGCACCGGCTAAACTATCTCCGTTTGTTGCAGCATATTTAATCAAACAATAATCATATGAGTTACCTGTTCTTATACTGTATCCTCCAACATAAACATTTTGTGAAGAATTATCTAACACTATTGTGAGAGCGTTATCTTCGCTATTCAAATTTCCATTATATTTTTTACCCCAAACAATAGTTCCGCTGCTGTTAATCTTTATAGTTAAAAAATTTTCAGTACCTGTAATCCCAGATTTGCCTGTAACGAAAACATTTCCAGAGACATCTACTTTAATAGCCTGAGCCTGATCAAATGTTGTAGATAATGGTCCTGAATATATATTTGGCCATCCTGCTGAAATATTCCCGAAAGCATCATATTTCAAAGTTGTAAATTTTTGAGCGCCGCCGATATCGCTTCTGCCTGTAACATATACATTACCTGAACCATCTACTGCAATTGTAAATCCATAATCGCCGCCATTGCCTGTACCATTATAAGTTTTGAACCATAAAATATTGCCATTGGATGCATCATATTTGATTGTTATGATATCTCTGCTAGGGGTAAATGACCACCCTGTAACATATACTGCACTATTATCACAAGTAATTGCATTTACCTGATCACTTGATATACCAGCGTAACGATTTACCCACATTGTATCACCAGATTCGGAATTGTATTTAATCGTTACAATATCTTGTCCTGTTCCGGTACCTGAGCTTATACCGGAAACATATAGATTACCAGAATTATCCATAATAGTGGTAATTGCCTGGTCAGTGCCATTTGCTGTTCCGTTATAATTTTGTATCCATACTTCAGAAACTTGAGAATATAAACTTGTACAAAATAGAATAAGAATAAATATAAAGTTTTTCATTGTATTGTTCCTCTCAATTGAAGTCAGATTGTTCTCTTTATAATAGTATGCTGCAACGTTGATTAATCAACATTTAAAACTGTTTAAGATAAATCCGACTTATAAATTTTATTTGTAATACAAATATATATATGCTTTACAGTCAATATCTATTACTAATACTATGAAAAAACAATTATTTTAATAGCGATTATTAAGAGTAATTTGAGTTATATTTGATGCTTAAACTAACGATACAGGTTAATGTTATTTCAAAATATAGGTTTTTAATAAAATTAAAATCTTAGAAGTATTTTCTGTTAGTAATTCTGTCAGTAATACCCCTCAAAAACAGGCTAAAAATGGACAATTTGGGAAAAGAATTTCAAAGGTTTTTGTTGATTTTGAGCTAAAAATGAGGTTTTCACATCTTCCCGAACCAGGCGCTCTAACCGGGCTGAGCCACACCCCGAAACAATAAAAAACAATACGTTAAATCACGAATTTTAGGACGCCTGGTTAACCACTAGGCGTCTAAAAATATTAATACAAAAATGCGAATTTATTATGAAATATTAAACACTTTTATTAGTCTTAAGAATTGACAAACACTGTATAAAGAGTAATAGATAAGCAAATTTTTAATTTATCAGTTAATACTACATTGACTTATATAATTTATTTAGTATGCAATTTAAACGATAAACTTGAATTTCATAAATTCAGAATTAACGCTTATTAAAAATTTGGTCGATAAAACTATTTAGAATTGCATAAGCTAGAGCTTTTTCAATTGAACCAGTTTAAGGTACTGGTTCAATTTTTGATTACCATGTTGTTGTTACTATCCCTTTAAGCATAAACTCATCATAATTAGTAGTTCTATCTTGCCAGCTATGATACAGATTCTTTTCTGCACGGACTTCAAAGTTAATGTATCTTTCGTAACCCAGGTTTGTGCCAATGTAGAATGTATTTTTACCTTTTTCGTAGGATGTGCTAAAACTAATAAAGCTGTTCACAAGCTCAAAAAAGTGTATAATCAGCGCTTATTTCCCTGCAATTATCCTGGAATATTTCCCCCGAATACTTTGCAAAACTCATAGAAAATGAGCCGGAATGTTCAAGGGAAACACGAATCGAACAGACTGACCGAACAATATGGATAAATGGATTTCCCTGCCTTCAACATCGTGTATCTCTTTTAATATTTCGAAGATATTTTTATTTAAATTTTATTTAACTAAGAGCATTTTTTTAGATTCTGTATAACTGCCCGCTTCCATTCTGTAAAAATACACTCCTGTGGGATAGCCGGATGCATCCCAAATTATTTTATGATTGCCTGCGTTTAGTTTATTGTTATGAAGAACATTTATTTCCCTGCCAAGTATATTATAAACCCGCAATGTAACTAATGATTTTTCTGGTAAGCTAAAGCTTATACTTGTTGAAGGATTGAAAGGATTTGGGTAATTTTGATCAAGGTAAAACATTTCGGGTATTTCTGAATTTATGTTAGATAAACCAACAATTTGGCAAATTGTGGTCAAAGTTCCACCGGAGCCTGTGACAGGCGAATGAGAATTGATTAACGGTGTAGAGTTAGTTACATTAGGTACATCAGCTAACACAGTTCCCCAAGCGCCGCTTGAAATAGATTGATTAACTACATTTTCACAGGAAATATAATTTTCATTTAGTTTCACAATATACATATCATTATTTCCGCTGCCGTAAGAATTTGTATATCCGGAAATAACTGTACTCCCATCATTTGTTTGCAATAAAGATGCAGAAACATCGATACCTGTACTCCCAATAGTTTTCATCCATTGGAAAGTACCCGATGGATCGAATTTTGCCAGATAAAAATCTCGTGAACCTGCGCCTAAATTTGTAAAACCCGTCATAAGAAAACTGCTATCCTGTGACTGAATACAGGACATATTTGTACCAAAACCTGAGGCTGCAGCTATATAATTTTGCCATTGAACTTCACCTGAAGAATTTACCTTAATCAAGCATTGATTTGTTTGATTCTGACCTGTGTGACAGGTTAAAACAAAACATCCATCAGTTGATTGTATTACTCGTGTAGCTACTTCTCCCTGGCTTGTGCCAAACGTTTTTGCACCATTGAAATGAACCGTTTAAGTCTAATTTTAGCAATATTGCATCATTAGCTCCGGCTCCATATGATTGGGTTTGACCGCAAATTAAAAAACCACCGTCATTGCTTTTAATAATACAATAAGCTCTTTCAAGTGACCCCCCGCCAATAACTTTATTCCATTGCAAAATACCGGAGGCATCAAATTTCAATACATATAAATCATCGTTTCCAGCCCCAAATGAAGCAGTATTACCCGTAACTGCAAACCCGTCATCAGTAGTTTCACAAATTGAATTGCCGCTTTCTGAATATACGCCGCCAATAGTTCTAAACCATATAAGTGTACCGGATGAACTCAACTTTGCTATTACCAAATCGGATTGACCAGCACCGAATGAGCTTGTGCTTCCGGTCAAAATAAAACCTCCATCAGATGTTTGAATAATTGAAGTGGCATTATCTGCCTCTGTACCCCCGATTGTTATTGTCCAGACGATATTTCCCGTATTACCAATTTTTATTACATATATATCGCTTAAACCTGCACCAAAAGAGTTTGTATTTCCTGCAAAAACAAATCCTCCGTCATATGTTTGTACTGATGAGTTAACAATATCATTTCCCATGCCTCCAACAGCTATCTGGAATTGAGCCTGAATAGGAGAAATCAACAGTGAAAAATTAAAAAATACTAACAGATAAAATATTTTTTTCATTTCTATGAAGTTTTATGATTTAATAAAATTATCTCTATTTTACAAGCAGCATTTTCTTTACAGCAATATTGCCTGATGACACAAGCCTGTAATAGTAGATTCCTGAAGCAAGATTATCGCCGTTAAATGTTACGGAATGACTTCCTGCATTTAAGTCACCGCTGATGAGTTCACTTACTTCTCTGCCCATAATATCATATACTTTTAGAGTAGTGAATCCACTTACCGGCAAATTGAAACTGATTTTTGTTGTGGGGTTAAAAGGATTTGGATAGTTGCCTGAAAGGCTGAAGTCTGCTTCTTTTTCATTACTTAAATATGTCGCATTATTCATTCCGCAGCCGTTAGAGTTAAGTAAAGCCATTCTTCTCGGGTCTGTAACAAATATTGCCTGCATTCTGTCAGTCTGTCCAGTTGTAAATAGGTATCTTGAAATATGCCAGGTGTAGTTCATGTAATTCATCCACATATCGCCATAAGGACCGTTATCGCAACTGATAATAATCGAATTTACAGCTATTCCTCCTGTATTTGGTCCGCCCTGATTAGGAGTATCATCCACATAATCTGTCCCGGTGCATTCAGTGCCGTCATCACCCCAGGTATGTCTTAAGTTAAGCCAGTGCCCAACTTCATGTACAGCAGTTCTGCCAAGGTTATATTCGGGGAAATTATTGGCAGAAGTTCCGAAAGCCTGATAATCTACAACCACACCATCTCCTGCGGCATACCCACCCGGAAATTGAGCATAACCTATTATTCCTCTGTCATCAATGTTGCAGACCCATATATTCAGATACTTATCTGTTGGCCAGGCATCACTTCCCCCACGGTTTTTGAATTTTACATCATCATTGACCAGGAATGAAGCTTTTGTTGTACTTTTTCTTATGATTCCGGTTGTATTTTTATTACGGGGATCCTTTGTAGCCAGACAAAAATTGATCTGGCAATCAGCAGCATAAGGCGCAAACCAAGTTGGGACTTTCCATGCATCGGCATTTAATTTTCTGAAATCTTCATTGAGTATTCTTATTTGGTCATATATCTGCTGGTTTGGTATATTCTGTGCTGATGTTTTGTATACCACATGCACAACAACAGGTATTGTAATGTTTTGCCAGGGATTATCACGGTTTTCTT
>LLZO01000166.1 GCA_001567545.1 Candidatus Tepidiaquacellales bacterium OLB5 | reverse complement strand
AAAATTGCCTGAAATTATTTTCGCTTTACGGGAAAAGAACTCGCCACGCTTGATGCGCACCAAAGGTGCGATTTGCGTTACTCAAACAGCTTTTCCCGTGCTGTTTCTGCTCAAATAATTTTCCTGACTGCTGCTGCAGTCAGCCGGCAATTTTCAAAGGCGGGAAAAAACCACCACATGATTGTTCATTTTTTTCTCATAACAATTATAAAATGGTCGCCAAAACGGTTAAAAAGCGGCAAAGCCATAAAGATTTCATCCAGCTTCATCCATAATTTTACCAGCGGTTTAAGCCTGTTATAAATACCAAGCAGATACGGCGGGGGAGTCTTTAGCCCCAGCGAAAACAATTTTACAGTGGTAAAATTGCGGCTGAAAGCCGCTGCAAATTCACCGGGCGTGAAGTAATAGGTTAATACTTTTTCCCCGTTAAGCTCCGCCAATATTCCCTGTTTATTAAACCTCCTGAATGCCTCACCGAACTTTAACGTTACTATATAATATAATATTTCCCAAGGACAGATTTTATTCATGACAACAGCAATAAACAATCCGCCGGGTTTAAGCTTTGCGGCAAGATCACCTGAGAGTTTTTCAAATTCATTTATACAGTTCAATCCGCCAAAATTTGAAACTACAGCATCAAAATTATTTTCAGCAATTGTTGATATCTCATCAAAAGAGAGAGTTTTTGCTTCTATTTTTGCCTTTTCACTTTTGCTTTTTGACTGAATAATTCCTGTCATTTCTTCGCTGATATCTGTCGCATAGACCCTGTATCCCCGCTCCGCCAAAAAAACCGCATCCACCCCTGTTCCCGCATTAAGCTCAAGTATGCTGCTGCCTTCCGGAATATACTTTAAGTACACTCCGTGTACAAGCTTTCGCATCCATTGCAGAATCGGGTTTTGGTTATCGCGCGAGTCGTATTCTGATGCTATTGCATTGAATGCGGATTTGGTATCAGATTTCAATCAAACTCTCCCCATTGCAAGCGTGCAATAAAGCAAACCCCCATTTGAGATATCGTTTATACGTAAATAAATTTTCAATTGTCATTGTAGCCGATTATCAGGCTTTTCATCCCCCCTTCAGTTGAAGGGGGGACGGTTATTTTAATTTTGTATTAATTGCAGATTATTCTTTTCATTTTGTACCCCCTGAATTTGAGAAGGGGGTTTAATTATGAATAATTTTGTTTGACCTTACCTCCAAACCCTTTTTTAGCCCTGAAAGGGCTCACTAACTCAGCGATGGGCGAAGCCCATCGGCAAATGCATATACTGCTTAAGCCCTGGAAGGGCGCAATGATGAACTTAATCCCAGATATATCTTTCATCATAATCTAAATTGTCCCATAATTTTTATTTCGCCCTTTCAGGGCTTTTTTTATTAACTATAAAATTCGATGGGCTGCGCCCATCGCTGGTATATTACGCCCCGTTGGGGCTTTAAATACGTCAATATTTATTATCTAAATTTACAATTTAATTTATGAAATTATACTCATCATAATTCTTGAGACTTTCGCTTTCAGGAAAGTTTTGCTTAATGCTGCAATTCCCGCGCCGGATTTTTTCAATTTGAAATAATTCACTTCGTTCACCATATA
>LLZO01000165.1 GCA_001567545.1 Candidatus Tepidiaquacellales bacterium OLB5 | reverse complement strand
AGGTCCACCTGTTATAATCATACGGAGAGGCATGAAACTGCCATGTGCCGTGAGTTGAAAGCAGCAAAATTCCCCCGGGTTTAAGCACTCTTAAACATTCATTCATATAATCATCAACATCTTTAACATGTTCCAGTACCTGTGAAGATAAAACAAAATCAAAACTGCTGTCTTCAAAATTAAGCTTCTGTCCCGGTTCTATTAAAATATCTGCCAACGGATTGCTGCCTACATCAACCCCGGTGTATATTTCAATAAAACCTTCGAACAGGTATTTATATGGTTTTGAGCCGCATCCGTAATCAAGAATATTATATTTATTCCCGGGTTTTAATAAAGAAGGTATGGTATTTTCGTAAGCTTTTCTGGTTAAAACACTTACATAGTAGTATGAATCCCAGATTGGAGGTGCAATTACCTGAGTTACTTCTTTTGGCAGACCTTTATATGACATTTAATAGAAATTTAAAGTTGAAAAAGTTTTTGATATGCAGAATTGTAATCTTAAAAATATAAAATATCCTTAAAATATAATTTAGAAATTAAGGTTTATTTCCGCCTCTGGCAGAATAATCTATACGATAGAGGAACATATTAATTTTATTTTCAGTGAAGTATTGATCTACTGCTTCACGTGCACCTTTCCAATGACCATAATCATCTATTACCAGGAAACCATCTTTAACCAATAACGGATATAGATGCAGTAGTTCATGATAAGTTGATTCATACCAATCAGTATCGCATCTCAGTAAGGCAATCTGACCTGGAAGTGTTTTAGGCAATGTATCTTCTACCATACCTTTTACAAATATAAGATTCTCTTTTGGATAGCCGGTAGAATATAAATTTGACTGTACTTCTTCAAGAGCTGAATAACACCATTCATTATGATCAGATTTCTGTTTATCGGTCCATTCTTGTTTTGCATCTTCATTTTTTAAGTCAATATCTTTTTCAGTTGGTTTGCTCATTCCTTCAAAAGTATCATAAAGATAAATTTTCCTGTTCGTTACATTTAGTAATTTTAATGTCATAGCAACCATCATTAAATTGCCGCCTTTCCATACACCGCATTCGACAAAATCCCCTGGTATATTTTTTTCAATTATATATCGGGTAGATCTGTACACATGATAAAGATTTTCAATTGTAGTCATTGTATTCTGCATGCAAACATCTTTCATTTTTTTAAAATCTTCATCCAGGTCAGGGTGTAAAAGCCCGTCTTCAAGTGATAAAAAATAAAACTTCCTGAATATTTTTGACCCTAGATTATTTTTTAATATAATGCGGCCGAAACTTTTTTAACATTTAATCTCCTTTGACCGGTTTAAAAGTTGAGTAGCTTAGCTAAAATTTGTTTTTAGATATTTATTCGATAATTGTTTAATCATTATTATCTCAATTTTTTCAAAAAAACCGAATAAATAAAGAAAAAACAAGTACAAAAATATTAGAATTACTTTAATAAATATATCCAAATACATATTCTGAATATTCATTTGAAAAGCAGAATATACAAATATTATGTAAAGAACTGATAAAATTATCAATTTTTTTGATTCGTATTTTGTTAATTTAAATTTACGTGAGAAAAATAAACCGGAGAAAAACATAAACAAGTAAGATAATACTGTAATAAATGAAGATGCATAAATTCCGAAATATCTGATAAATACAATATTTAAAGCAACACTAAAAATTAAACTTAATATTATTATAAGTAATATAGTATTAGTCTTTTTTTTATGATAAAAATCAAAAGTAGGGAATAAAAACAATGCAACAAAACAATTTGCAAAAAGAATAATTGGAATTATATTTGATGCATACCATAGTTCGGGATTTCTAACAAATATTTTAATGACATATTGAATGTAAAACGAAATTAATAAAGCAGAAAAAATCATAGTAAAAAAAAAGGTAAGTAGAAGATTTAGTCATAAACCTATTAAAGTTTTCATCTTGAAGTTTTTTCCAGAAAATAACATTCATGGCTAGTGTATATGGAGAAAGTATAAATGCATTGGTTATACTGCCTATGCTGAACGCAATTGTATAAACAGCAACCTGCTGTTTAGAAACAAAATCTACTAAAATAAATCTGTCAATCGAGTTCAGCAAAAGAGAAAACACCATGGCTATCATTAACGGAAATGAATATTTAATTATTTCTTTTAATGCTGCAGAATTATAATTTATCTTAATATTTTTTAATATATAAAATATGCATAAAATTAGTGTAATTGCCGGTGCTGCAAATTTAGCAAAAAAGACATATTCAAAACTATACTGCAGGTAAAAAATAAAATAAAGCTGAAGCAAAATATTTATAAACAGGTTACACAATACTATTAAAGTATATAATAAAGGTTTTTCATTCAAACGGGCAATTGTCAGCGGTATAATCAACAATGCTTCAAATGCAGATATCAGAAAACAATAAAAAATTACTGATGAATAACCAGTTTCTCTTAAAACAAGTAAAGAGAGATTGCTTGATAAAAAACCCGCAATCAAGATAAATAATAAGGAATTAGTTAAAAGAATAGAAAAGAAATTAAAGATAATTTTTTTTCTTTTTGAATCATCTTTTTCTTTTGCGCAGAAATTTATGATAGCTGCTTCAGCACCAAATAATATAAAAGTAAAAATATACTGCCAGAAAGATTCCAGTAAATTAATGTTTGCAATTACATCTGTTGCAAAAACACTGGTATAAATCGGAATTAAAATAAAGGAGGCAGCTCTTACCCCTATCCTGCTTAAGCCATAAATTGCAGATTGCTTTATGGTATTTTTAATGTCTTTTATCAATTTGCAATAATATGAACTTTAATTTTCTTTAAAAATTCAATAAAAAAGGCGAAGTAACTATTACTTCGCCTTTTTAATACCGGTTAAAACTTATTTTAAAATAATCATCTTTTTTGTTTCAGTAAAATCTTCTGTGATTAAGCGGTAATAGTAAACCCCGCTGCCTAAGTTTCCAGAATCAAAATTTACTTCATAATTACCGGAATTAATAACTTGATTAATTATAGTTGTTAATTCTTTTCCGAGATTATCATAAATTAATAAAGATACAAAGCCGGATTTGGGAATTGAAAAATTTATTTTTGTTGAAGGATTAAATGGGTTTGGGTAATTTTGTTTCAATGAATATTTGGACGGTAGTTCGGAATTTATCTGAGTTATACCTGTCGGATTACCAGCATTATAAGTCTTTAAAATCATACCGTTATCTGTAACAGCATATCCTGTATCAGGTGTTACAAAATGTATTTGCCTGATAGTGCTAATTGTAGGTACATATTGAGTAGTCCATGTTTCTCCACCGTTAACTGTATATACTATCCTTCCATTCATTCCGCAAGCCCAGCCGGAATTGCTGTTTATGAAATATAAATCCAATAACCAATCATTAGTAGTAGTATTCTGAGCGAACCAGTTTGTTCCCCCATTAGTTGTTTTTAAAATTCTTCCATACTTTCCAGCCGCATATCCCGTTAAAGTATTGGTCATAACTATTTCTTCAAAATAATCTGAACCTCCATTCATAATAGTTTGCCAGCTAAAACCACCATCTGTAGTTTTTGCTATTAAACCGCCATCTCCGCATATATATCCTGTATTTGTATTAACAAAACTTGTTCCAAGCAGATAATTTGAATAATTGTTAGGCATGGCATTCCATGTTAATCCTGCATTAACTGTTTTATAAACATAGGTAAATCCAACTGCATAGCCAGTGTTTTGATCTACAAATCTTATGCTGTGCATAAAATTAGCTGCTTGATAAACCACGTTCCAACTTGAACCACTATTCGTGGTTTTTACGATATAACCGTTTTGGCCGCAAGCATAACCTGTTTGTTGATTCAGGAAAAAAATATCCAAAAACCAAATACTTGTTCCTGTTGGAACTGATGTAAAATTACTTCCGCTATCGGTGGTTTTGAAAATAACTCCATTTTGATTTCCACCAACACACCCAACGGTATTAGAAGTAAAATATAAAGAATAAAATTGATAATTCGATATATGATTTACTATAAACCATTGAGATGAAATAAAGCTAGGTAATAAGATGATGGTTAAAATTAGTATTTTTTTCATAGTTAAAGAGTTTATTTATTAAAATATTATTTTAAAGTTTTATTTAACCAGTATCATTTTCTTCGTATCAGTAAATCCATCGGTTACCAGCCTGTATAAATATACACCGCTTGGCAGTTTTGATGTTTTATACTGAACTGAATATGTTCCCGGACTTTGTACACCATTTACTAATACGTCAACTTCTTTACCATTAATATCAAATACAGT
>LLZO01000164.1 GCA_001567545.1 Candidatus Tepidiaquacellales bacterium OLB5 | reverse complement strand
TTCTTCTCGTGCCACGAAATATCAAAAACAAGGGTGCTGCCCCTTGTTCATAAATGTGATTGATTGTTCGTGGCACGAAGAAGAAGCAGATTATTTATATTGAAATATGTACTGCTCGCCTTCTTTCAGTATTTTCAGGCCTTCTGAATACGGTTTGGATATAGCAAGTCCGGATGCAGAGTTTGAACCATATCTATCAGCAAGGTCTTTCAAAACATAAACCGGCATATTGGGATCTGCGAAATATTCAAGAGCACCGTAATGTACGGGAATCATATAATCAGCTTTAAGCTCATCAAATACTTTTAATGCTCCCAGTGAAGCCAAATGATAATAACTTCCGTCAGTTTCGCAGTCACGGCAGGGACCAACGGGAATCAGCGCAAGATCGATTTTATATCTTGAGCCAAGATATTTATATGCAAATTCATCATAAGTAGTATCACCCCCGTAAAAGACAGTTATTCCATTGTATTCGATAATGTAGCCGGTACAGCCGGGGACTTTCCATGTATAGCTGTCCATTCCGTACCTGCCTCCCTGATGCTGCGCAAATACTGCTGTTATCTTTACTCCGTTTACTTCTTTAGATTCACCTATATATCCAAGCTCTTTTGAATTTGCGGTTTTAAGCCTGATAATTTCCATATCATATGAAGGGAGGTATTCTTCTGAACCAACAGGAATAATTAATTTTGCTTCAGGGAAACGCTCATCAAGGTCTTTTAGGCTGCCCAGGCTCATATGATCCATATGCGCATGAGATACTGCAATTACATCAAGCTTCGGGATATCTTTTATATCAAGCCCGGCTTCAACTTTTCTTAAAACAATACCGGAAATTACATCCTCAAATACCGGGTCAACCAGTATGACTTTATCATCAATCTGCAGCAGAACAGTTGAGTGTCCGGCCCATAATGCAGAAAGCCGGACATTTTCTTTTACCGGGTCTTTTATCTTGTTTTTAACTTTTTCTGGTTCTCCAAAAAGCGACTCACCGATACTTTTCATCCCGACCCTTACAGGCCAGCATCCTATGACAGTTACGGTCATTAATATAAACAAAATCAGAGCTGTTTTTTTGAGCATAGAGTTTAAAAATATTTTATATACATTCCTAAATTATACCTGCTGCGTTCATCAAAATTATAGCTGAACTGAAAACCTATGAAGCTGAAAATAAAATATACCCCTGACTCAATTGACCAGTATCCGTGCTTATTGGTTAAATCATCTTTTCTGTGGGTATATTTTGCTCCCAATGACATCGAAATTTTCTCGCCATCCCCCTTAACAGGAAACAGAATTCTGCTTCCTGCGCTTATTCCGAAGCGCGAAAGCCCGGAATATTTCATTCCCGTTACAATCACTCAGGCTGCAGGAAAATATCCATAGAACCTGTGAAGCGCCTTACGGGGTTTATCTTAAAGAACTGGATTGCTGAAGTATATTTATTTGACCGGAATGAAATGTTTATGGGAATTATCTGCCATCTTAAACCCAGCTGAACTTTTGAATAATCTGTATTCCTGTCCTGAAAAATCACAGGGGAAGGAACTAACTGCATTAATCCCCAGGATGTGTACA
>LLZO01000163.1 GCA_001567545.1 Candidatus Tepidiaquacellales bacterium OLB5 | reverse complement strand
AAGCCCAGCCTAAAACCACTACAAAAAAAATCTGCCGGAATTGGCGGCCAATTCAGCGAATATGTAAGACAGGTACTGGAAAAAAAATCAGAAAAATACGGGTTCAATATATACAGGGATGGTTTAATTGTTACTACAACACTTAACAGCCGCATGCAGAAGCATGCAGTGGATGCTGTAACTAACCAGCTAAAGGAATTCCAAAAGTCATTCAACAGCACATGGAACTGGAAGGGCAACCGGCAGCTTCTGAACGATGCAGTTGAAAAGTACATAAAGCAGAGCGATGAATACAAAAAAGCCAAGACAGATGCCGAAAGGCAGAAAGTATTCAACAAGCTTAAACAGGATGATGAATTTGTAGAAAAAGTAAAGGAAAGAGAAATTGCTGTTCAGGTTGGTTTCTGTGTAATTGATCCGAAGACCGGTGAAATAAAAGCGATGGTAGGGCAGAATCCGAACTACCCGTTTAAATACGGCTTAAACCATGTAACACAAATAAAACGCCAGCCGGGTTCATCTTTTAAAGCATTTGTTTATGCAACTGCAATTGAAAACGGATATTCGCCGGCTTATACAATTTCCAATGACCCGCTTAAAGTTGTCATAGGAGGGCAGACATGGTCTCCCAAAGGAGGCGGCACCGGCGGCATGGTAACACTGCGCGATGGTATCACTCATTCAATTAACATTGTTGCCGTGAGAACTGCAATGGAAATTGCCCCCATTGACCAGGTGATAAAGCTTTCGCATAAAATGGGAATACAGTCAGAGCTTCCAAACGTACTTTCACTTGCACTTGGTGTAGGTGAAGTTTCACCTCTGGAGATGACATCGGCTTACGGTGTATTTCCAAATGAAGGTATATGGGTAGAGCCGCATGCAATTTTTAAAATAGAAGACAGGTACGGAAATATTATAGAAGAATCTATTCCTGAAACAAGGGAAGTAATAAGCGAAGGTGTTGCTTACATAATGAGCGATATGATGGAAGATGTTGTTAATGACGGTACAGCTTCTTCGATAAGGAACTGGTTCAACAGACCTGCTGCGGGCAAAACAGGTACAACACAGGATTACACTGATGCATGGTTCGTAGGATTTACACCGCAGCTTGTTGCAGGATGCTGGCTTGGCTTTGATGATCCAAGGATAAAATTCGGCGGCGGATACGGTCAGGGCGGAAGGGCAGCTGCGCCTATATGGGGAAGGTTTATGAAATACGTTTACGATGACCCGCAGACAACAATGGAATTGAAGTATTTTGAAATGCCCCCTGATGTTGAAGAGGCAAATATATGTACTGTAACCGGCTTGCTTGCAAATGAAACCTGCCCGGCATATAATGATCTTATCCTGAAAAGGAACACCAGCCGCAGGTGCTCAATGACTCATGCTTTTACCCCAACAGAAGGCACCGAAACAACTGGCGAACCGCCCCCCGGAAGTATTGGATTTTAGACTCTGATCATTTCTTATTCCAATTTACTCAATTCTAATGACCGTGTTCATCATTGAGTTCGCCTTTTTTCATTTCTGATTTCAAATAAAACGTACCTTTTATTACTATTTCCTCACCGCTTTTCAGCTCATCTATCGGGAATATCTGAATGAACTTATCATCTGATATACCGGTATTGACGATAACTTTTTTAAATACTACAGCCATTTCGTGTTTGTGTTCTGTATTCTCAGGTTCCTTAGTTTCACCTTCAGGATTTTCACCTTCGGTATGCTCATCATGTTCTTCAATTTCCTTAACTTCACGAGTCTTAACAAAAATGTATTTACTCTCACCTTCTGTTTCAATTGCTGAAATAGGCACGGCAAGGACACTTTCCTGCTTAATATATATCTTTGCAGAAACAAACATATTAGGCAGCAGCTTTTCATTCTTATTATTAATAGCCACTCTTACTTTAACTGTACGTTTTTCATCATCAAATACTTTATTAACAAATACTATCTGTCCTTCATAGACCTGGTAAGGATCCACAGATACATCAAGTATTACTTTTTGCCCCGCTGAAACATAAGGAAGATCCTGCTCAAATACATTAAGGTCTACAAATACAGTTGCGGTATTAATAATATGGAACATATCTGCGGAAGGCTCTACATACTGACCAACAGATACATTTCTTTCTATCACGTTACCCGAAATAGGCGCGGTTATTGAATAATATCGCTGTAAATTAGCAACAGTATCTTCATATATATTATCAAACCTGTTTTTAGAGATCTTATAGCTGCTTAATTTTTCCTCTAACGTTTTATAATCTGCCAGCGCTTTTTTATACTTCGATTCAAATTCATTTAATGTTTTTTTTGAGCCAATGTTATCGCTGTTAAGTTTAAGCTGTCTTTCATATTCTCTTTTTGAATATTCATATTCATTCTTTGAGTTTATATATTCTACCTGAACATCTATAAGCTGGGGGTTTTCTATTACCGCCAGGGTTTGACCCGCCCTTACATAGGAACCCTCTTTAACATAAACTTTCCTTATTCTTCCCGGGATAATACTGCCGATCTTTGATTCCTGATCTGGGTTTATCACAACTTCTCCGTTTACCTTTATATATCCCGATATATTTTCAAGAGCCAGCTTTTCGCTTTCAATGCCCATTAATTTTATCTGATCATCAGTTAAAGCAACCTCGCTGGTTTCTTTCTCTTCAGAATGGTTTTCTTCTTCAGGCTTCGTATCACCCTGCTCCTTATTGCTATCACTACAGCTCTGAATTACCATTACTGCGATAATAAGCATAAAAGTTATTATAATTGCTTTTAGTTTGATTATTATATTCATAATTATTTAATTTTTGGATTACATAATAGAATGCTATTTATGATTATGTCCATCTCCTTCTTTATGGTCATGTCCATCGTCTTTTTTATTTTCATTTTTTGTATCTGCCTCTTTTTTTCTTGCTTTCCTCTTTTGTACAGCCTGGAATTACCAGTGAACCTGATAAGATAAAAAGTATTAAAAATAATTTTAATTTTGTCATTTTATTTC
>LLZO01000162.1 GCA_001567545.1 Candidatus Tepidiaquacellales bacterium OLB5 | reverse complement strand
TGATGGTTTTTTCAACGGAGCGGTATGCCCACATTTTTCCGAAATTCCCCAGACAAAAGCGGGGGTCAGAAAATACCCGGCATATAAATTGCTGCCTTCGAATATATTTTTCCATTCTACATAAGCTGCTTTAATAATAACAGAAAACCTGCCGCCAGAGCCAAGGAATTTATTCCCGCCTTCAAGCGTAAATGCTGCCGTGAATTTATCTGAAATAGTGTGTTCGTAATTAAAAATCACTCTTCTGAGATCGAACGCCTGGTAATCTTTTTTATAAGGTGAATACTCGCCTGAAGAACCGGATGAATCTCCCTGAATTTTATAATAATAATCGCCGAACAGCAATCCGGAAATTTTAAATGGTGATTTTTCCTGTGAAAATATGGGGTTAGAATAGGATGAAAGAAGTGTTATAGCCATCAATAAAATCTGAATATATCTCATAATTTTCTCCTTAAATATACTCAAAAATAGCAAAAAATTAACATTTTTTCCTTGACTTAAGTCAAGGATAAATAAAAAAAGGGGTAACTAACCCCTTTAAAATTAATTCCAAAACCTGATAAATTTGTTTATCTAAACACAAAGAAAAATGTCATTCTGCCAACAACATCTGCTTTGCGCTCTGTTGCAGTTGAATTTTTTGCTGCATAGGAATTCACCCATACATTAGGCATAAAGTGAACGTTCTCTATAGGCATGTAATCCAAACCTATTGAAATAAAATTTTCTTTGTAGCCGGTTGAATCATTCTTAGAGTTCGGGTCAAACATATCGTACCTTGCAAACACATTGAGTATTGGTTTGTTTTCCCTGCCGAGCAGATTTCCCCAGACCCAGCCGCTTACGCCAAATGGCACTGCATCGATATCTGTTCCCCCGGCATTTTTGTGAGTTTGCTGAAAAACCTCTACACCGAAATTGAACTTATCGAATGTATAACCTGCAAATCCCCTGATTGTTGTTTTATTTTTTTCATCATAGTTAGGTTCATAATCGCCGTAAAGTTCCACCTGCAGCCCTTTTACCGGTTTTGCGAAAAGTGTTCCGTAATACTTTTTGAACTTGTTGAATTCAGGTTTCTGCCCGTTGCCGTTGCCAATCATTAAACCAAAGCCGTAATTGCCGGCTTTATCAAATTTTCCGCGCGCGCTTACACCAAGATCGCTTGCATTGCCCAGTCCCCGCATATCAATAATTGTCTTTTCAACAGAGCGGTAATTCCATGCTTTTTCGTTCAGTGCCCAGCTCCATGTCGGTGTTGGCACAAGTCCTACAGCAAAGCTAACCTGTTCAAATGCTTTCCATTCAACAAAAGCAGTTTTAATGAAAACCCCAAGTCTTGTGCTTGTTAATATTTTATCGTTGCCTTCAAGCAGAAACTGCGATGAAAACTTTTCGTTAAATGTATAATCATAGCCAAGGTAAGCCCTTCTGATCTCGAAAGCCTGGTAACTGTTTGGGTATCCGGCGTACTGTGATGAGCCTCCGGTTGAGTCACCCGATGCTTTAAAATAATAATCACCGAACACATAACCCCAAAGCTTTCCGCCTTTTTCAACAGGCGTTTTATTCTGGGAATAGAGGGTAACTGAGAAAATAAACAGCAATATTGCAAAAATGTAATATTTTTTCATCGAATATATTATTTTATTTCTGTTAAATTCTTAACTTTAAATGTAAAAATATAATTAAACGGTTAAATTACTGTAAAATTATTATTAAGATTTTGTTAAGAAAATGCCCCCGAAACATACATAAAACAGAATATTACGGGGGCTGGCTGTGTTATCTGTATGATAACGTTATTATTTTAAAATATGCCTTATCAAACCATAACTGAATGTATTATGAATTTGTGTGTTTATTCAGATTATATGAAGAAGTTATTTCAGCTGCTTTAATAAGCATGGCATGAACCCTGCAGTATTTTTCTTCCGAAAGATTAATTGCCCTTTGAATAAGTGCATCATCAAGCTCGCTGCCGATAAAATTATAGGTCAAGTGAATTTTGTTAAAAATATTCGGATGACCTCCGCACTCTTCCGCAGAAACATCTACCCAGAATTTTTCGATCTTTTTCCTTGCCTTGCCTATTATCAGCACACAATCCATCATAGTGCATCCGGCTAACGCCTGAAGTATAAGCTGCGCCGGTGAAGCAGCAACAGCATTTTCACCGGTATCCATAAGTACTGTTTTGCCTGAATCGGTTTTGCCTTCAAGCCTGTAGCCTTCTATCCAGTCAACTCTTGCTGTTTTTGTCATATTGCAGAATTAAATATATTTTTTTTCTTTTGCAAAACGTTCCAGCTCTTCACGGAACTTTGGATGCGCAATCCCTGTAAGAGCATTCACTCTTTCCCTTACGTTCATGCCGTGCAGGTCAACTGCGCCGTATTCTGTTACTACCCAGTGAACATCACCGCGGGAAGTTGTAACGCCGGCGCCTTCTTCAAGGTGCGGCACTATTCTTGAAAGAGTTCCGTCCTTTGCTGTGGATTGCAGCGCAATAATTGGCTTGCCGCCTTTTGAACGTGAAGCGCCGCGTATAAAATCAACCTGTCCGCCAAAACCGCTGTACAGGTAGTAGCCAATTGAATCAGCACAAACCTGTCCTGTCATATCAACCTGCAGCGCTGAATTGATCGCTATCATTTTATCATTGCGGGCAATGGTGAACGGATCGTTGACAAACTCTGTTGTACGCATTTCCACAAATGGGTTGTTATGAATAAATTCAAACAGGTTATGGGAACCAAGTACAAATGAAGTTACTATCTTGCCTCGCAGAAGGGTTTTTTTATCGCAGTTAATAACCCCGCTTTCAATCAACGGAATAGCGCCGTCGCTGAACATTTCTGTATGAATACCGAGGTCCTTCCTGTCACCCAGCCTGGCAAGCACAGCATCAGGAATAGCGCCAATACCCATCTGAAGAGTTGAGCCGTCTTCGATAAGGTTTGCGATATTCTGTCCTATCATTTCAAATATTTTCTGTTCTTCGGGATCTTTTTCAGCATGCATTCCGGGAAGCTCCTGCAGAGGCTGTTCATACTCAAAAGCAAAGTCAATATCATTGATATTAATAAAGCTGTCGCCGTGCACTCTTGGCATTAAAGGATTTATCTGAGCAATAACATATTTTGCAACATGCACTGCAGCTTTGGTGCAGTCAACAGCAACACCCATACTGCAGAACCCGTGGTTATCGGGAGGTGAAACCTGTATAAGCACAACATCAACTTTATGTTTGTTATCATCCTGAATCAGCCTTGGAATTTCGCTGAGGAAAATCGGCATAAAATCAGCTTTGCCGGCATTCACATGTTTTCTTGTGTTGCCGCCAAGGAAAAATCCGTTATGCCTGAAGTGGCCTTCCATTTCAGGTTTCATATACGGCGCTTCCCCGAATACCATAAGGTGGCAAATTTCCACATCTTTCAGTTCGGGCGCCCTGGCAGTCATTGCTTCAACAAGCCTTTGAGGGTAAGCGCAGCCGGACTGGATATAAACCCTGTCCCCGGACCTGATAACTTTTACAGCTTCATCCGGTGTTACATATTTCTTTGAATATTTTTCTTTTGTTTTGTTTGATTGTTCTTTAATTTTGTTTAACACAGCCATTTTCTCCTGTAACTATATATATAGTAATTATAGTATAATAAATTTAGTAAAGCAAAAATTGTCTATTTTTTCTCACGCTCATCAAAAAAATCACCCAGCTTAAACCTTGCATTTATAAAAGCAGTAATTACCCCGAACTTTCCGCTGTCAGTTTTTGAGAGCCTGACTGCCGGTCCGAAAGCAAATGAGTTCAGCGCAAAACCTTCTCCTATATTGGAAACCATAATTTCAAACAGTACCTGGAAGTTGCGGATCTTTTTTAATGTAATGTTGGTCCTGAAATCAAAAACAGCGCCGGCAAGCCTGCTTTCCCTGGTTATCAGCCCGATATGTGTTTCGTTGGCATAATAAGCAATATATACCTGCGACCTGGTTGAACCGAACATCCTGAACGGATACCTGAATTCTGCATTCAGGTAAGTGCCTTTTAATACATTATTGGGCATCGGTTTGGCTGAATCTCCTTTTTCAAAAAAAGTATAGGGAGAGCCGAAAGCAGCAGTGCTGTATTTGCCGAATTTTACATCGCTTAATACCCCGACTTCCAGAAAATTACCAAGCGGAATAACATAGGTAAGCTCGATTGCCCGTAACGGTGAAAAAATATTGTTATACTGTTTCCAGGGATAATTATCCCCGGTTTCAGGGTTAAATGTATGTGTGTTAAGGTTATCTATTGTTGTGTTGTAATTTATACTAACGCCAATAATATTCATTCCAACACTTACAAGGTCGCTTTCAAACGGTGCGCTGTATTTGGTACCGAAACCAAGGGTAAAGCCAATTGATCTTTTAAGCGGGATCCCCAGTTTTTCGCCTCCAAAAAGCTGGAAATAGGGATTTATGTATGCAGTTGTGCTCCTGATTGTCCGTTCTTTTTTAGGCGGAGCAACAAATTCCTTTATCTTAATTTGTCTTATCACATCCAGGAATACACTTGCATAATCAAGCCGCTTTGCATTCATATTTTCTTTGTTCGTACCTGTCCAGTTCACCAGTCCGTCCTGTACTTTTTTTGAAAGCTGGTTCCAGGCAAACCGCTGAGCCGAAGGATCTGCTTCATCCCCAAGAACCACGAACTGGTTCTGCGGATTTGCGTCCATCATGTTAACAACAATTGTATAGCTTTCAAGCTTCGGGTCTATACCCATATCATCCTGAGCGGTAATGTATATGCTGTCATCTTCAGAGCGTGCATATATTTTAAAGTATTTCCATGTTCTTGGATTTGCAGGATCATCTTCCTGCTGGGCATATAAATTAAATATAAATATGCTGAAAATTAAAAATACAAGGGCTGCAATTCGGTTAAAGGAAGTCATTTCTTAGTATATAAATTTGTAAAAGTTCAGTTAAAAATCCTGAAATAGAAATACGTAAAATTCAGTTATTAAAAGAGCAGTATAAAGGCATAAAATTAATAAAGAATCTGTTTAAACTTCTATTTTCTCATACAATAATACAACGTTTTTACGTTATAAGTTAGTGCATTTTTTGTTATAAATAAGTAATAAAAACAATTACAGCGGTTAAATTCAATATTATGTAAATATTATACTTGCGCCGGCAGACTTTTCATAAAATTCACCGACTGTAATTATATCATCAACCTGGCTGCAAAAATTTTCTTTCTTAAGATGGAACATATCAACCGATGCCTTGCAGGCATAAATATTACACCCGGCATCATGTATCATTTCAATAAATTCCCTTACCGGCGGTATATCCAGTTTTTCCATTTCTTTTTCCATCATATGTGTAGCAAATGCGCTCATACCGGGCAGTGAACCTATTAGTGTAGGCATATGCATTGCGGGATTGCCGACTGTTGCAACTTTTAAATGATCCATTTTTTTGCTGATGATGGCTTCCATGCCAAAAAAAGTAAAGAACAGGTTTGCTTCGATACCTTCCATTCTTGCTCCGTTAGCCATTATCAAACCCGGATAAACACCTTCAAGAGAGCCCTTTGAAACAATTATTGAAACCTTTTTTATAGGTTCATATTCAATTTCTTCAGTTAAAATATTTTCTGTTTTATTTTGCATAATATTGTTAATTTAAAATTCTTTTAACTTTCTTATTGTTAATTGTTTATTGTTAATTGTTCATTGCTAATTGGCTTAAATGCAACCTTTTGGCTTAGGCAATCCTGCAATTCTTGCAGCTTTTTTTGCCGGGCCTTTGGGGAACAGTGCATAAAGCTCTTTGGTATCAACTCCGCTTTCCTTTGTAAGCTTCCGGATAGAAGGTGAATCCCCGGTTTCTGAATAAACTTTCCGCATATAGTTAATTACCTGCCAGTGTTTTTCGGTCAGGATTTCAATTCCTTCTTCTTTAGCCAGCTCGGCAGCAATTTCTTCATTCCAGTCGCTTATATTCACAAGGTTCCCGTCTGCATCTATGGCAAGTGTTTTTCCGAGTAAAATTTTTTCTGCAACAGCTGTTGACATTATATTATCCTCCTGAGAGCTTTGCTTTCTGCTGCTCATCGGTTATAAAATATTATTGTTTATAAAATTATCTAAAACTTTTCCGTTTAAAGACATATCAGGGCCCATTGGCAGCTCCCTGCCTTTTAAAAGGATATTCCAGTAGATCCACCTGAATGCCAGTTTGCCCAAATGATTAGTGCGTGATTCTTTTAAGAGGCTGAATGGTCCAATAAAAGCCAGCGGGAATTTACCGGGCATAGGCTCAACATCATAATTGAAATCTATCAAAAAAGCTTTCCCGTGGCCTGATTCTATAAAGCAGTTTGCATGGCCGTCAAACCTAGCTGAAAGGGGCCTGTTGCTGATATAGTTTAATATATTTTCTGTAAGTATTTCTGATGCAAAATGCGCAACCGAGCCCGCTTTGCTGGCAGGGATATTGGATGCATCACCTATTGCAAATATATTTTTATTTGCTGATGACTGTAGTGTGTGCTTATCAACCGGAACAAAATTAAGTTCATCACCAAGACCGCTGGTTTCAATGTAATCAGCACCTTTGTTTGTTGGAACTGTAACAAGCAGGTCAAAATCAATTTCTCTTTCATCCCAGGAAACAATTTTTTTGTTTTCATTATCAATTCTGCCTGTGTTGAATTCCGCTTCAAGTTCAATTCCTTTATCATCCAAAAAGTGTCCGAGAACTTCGGCGCATTTATGCTTTGTGAAAGCTTCGGCAAGCGGAGTAACATAAGTTATCTTAACTTTATCGCGTATTCCCTTATCTTCAAAAAACGCATCGGCAAGAAAAGCAAACTCCAGCGGAGCAACCGGGCATTTTATCGGCATTTCAGTAATATTAATCACAAGCCTGCCGCCCTGCCAGGTTTTGAATTTTTCGGCAAGAGCAAGCGCACCTTCCAAAGTATAGAAATCGAATATATCATTTCTCCATAACCCGCCTGTTAAACCTTCGGTTTCTTCAGGGGCTGTTCTGGAACCGGTTGCAATTATAAGTATATCATAATCTATGATCTTACCGTCAGAAAGATGAACTTTGCTGAATTCCGGCAATACTTTCCAAATTTCTGATTCAATTAAATTTGTATTTGAAGGGAAAAATTCTTTCTTGGGTTTTATTACATCCTCACGGGAATAAATTCCAAACGGAATAAAGAGAAATCCGGGCTGGTAATAATGCTCTTTTTCATTATCAACAATAGTAAGCTTCCATTCAGCAGGGTTAAGCGCTTTATGAAGCTTATTAAGCATCATTGTGCCTGCTGTTCCTGCTCCCAATATTACCAGATTTTTCAACTTTATCCTGAAAATTAATTTAGTTGCTATACAAAATTAGTTTGCAGGAAATTGCTTCCCAATGATATATATCAATTAAACATATGATACTAATCATACCTTAAATTCCTGTTATTTATGTTGTTATATTTTTATGAAAGGGATATTTCTGATAAAAATCTGCCGGTTAAACTAAATACCGCTGATAATTCTTTCTGCCAGAAAATCAGGTAATTTCTCATTTTTTATCTTTTGTGATGCACTTAATGTATCGTAGCTTACACGCACATTCCTGTATAAAAATTCCTCATCATCAAAGAAACCGAAAGAGAGCTCTGGATTACCGTCACGCGGCTGGCCTACACTGCCTACATTAATAATATACCTGTTTGTTCGGTTCAGCTGACCTTCGCCGGTGATATTGATTCCATCTTCTGAAGATTCGAAAATTACAGGTTTATGAGAGTGACCGATAAAACAAACCTGTTCAAAAAATACGCTGAAAGCCTCAGCTGCGGAATCTTCACTTAAAACATACCGGTAATCATTAGGCTTTAATGGTGAAGAATGAACAAATAATAAATTATTTTCAGTGCAGGTTAACTTCAGGGTTTTAATATATTCAAGATTATCTTTATCAAGCACGCTGCGGGTATGAATTGAAGATATCCGGGCTCTTTCGTTGAATCTATCTGAGAGCTTAAAATTATACTGAGCTTCGTCATGGTTTCCCAATACTACTATATCACATTTTTTTCTTATAATTGAAATAACCTCGTTAGGCTGTGCGCAGTAATCCACAAGATCACCCAGGCAGATGATTCGGTCTGCTTTTAATTTTTCTATTTCCCTGAAGCAGGCTTCTGCTGCTTCCAGGTTTGCATGAACATCGGATATTACGGCGTATTTCAATTTCCTATAATGAGATTTAATATAACAATAAAATTTACTATATCAATTAAGCATAGTTAAATTGGGTTTTTTAAAAACAAAAATAAATGTAATTTTATGGAATTAAATTTTCCTTTTTCATATATGAAACTCATAACATGGAACTGCCAAGGTGCTTTTAGAAGAAAAATAGAGTTCATTTTAGCACTGAAACCAGACATTTTGATTGTTCAAGAATGTGAGAATCCTAACAAAATAAATTATAGTTCAACTAATCTCCAACCTAAAAACTTTTATTGGTACGGCGATAGTTTGCACAAAGGAATTAGTGTTTACTCCTATTCTGAATACAAATTTGAATTGCTGAATGAGTTTAATCCAGAGTTTCGATATATTCTTCCTTTCCGCGTAACTGGACATGAGGATTCCTTTATACTTTTTGCTATTTGGGCAATGAGCAACAAAGAAAATTATGAAGCAAGATATATAGGGCAAATTTGGCAAGCTATAAACTACTACTCTGGGTTATTTAATTGCTCAACGATTCTAATTGGTGACTTCAATAGTAATAAAATTTGGGATTATAAAAAAAGAGTTGGTGATCATACAGATGTTGTAAATAAATTAGCTGAATATAACATACACAGTATTTACCATAAGTATTTTAAAGTTGAGCAAGGAAAAGAAATTCATCCAACTTTTTTTCTACAACGTAATTTAAATAAACCATATCACATAGACTACTGTTTTGCATCATCCGACTTCATCAAAAAAGTAAAAAGTGTTGAAATCGGATCATTTGAAAATTGGAATGCTCATAGTGATCATTCACCATTGATTATAAATTTTGATACCAAAAAATAAGCTAGTGACAGTACAACCACGTTTCATTTTTCACTTTTGCCTTTTCACTTTTCACTTTCTTACCTCAGACTTTCTTCCAATGCAGTTCCTGCATCGGTTTTTTCATCTCGATACTTTATTATTACGGGAGTGTAAACTGAAAGGTGGTTTTCAATTCCGAACTGATTAACCAGCGGCCGGGAACCCGCAACAACAACAGCTCCTTCCGGTATAACCAGCGGTTCATCCTTTGTTTTACGGTAAACTTTTCCTTTCACTGTATCGTAAACAGGTGTTGAGCCTGTAATTATACAGCCCGCCCCTATAACAGCCCTGCGCTGAACTATTGTTCCTTCATATATACCGCTGTTCCCTCCTATCATAACTTCATCTTCAACAATTACCGGAACAGAATTTATCGGTTCCAAAACCCCTCCGATCTGCGCAGCAGCCGATAGATGTATTTTTTTACCAAGCTGTGCGCATGAACCTACCAGGGCATGTGAATCAATAAGCGAATTATCATCAACATAAGCGCCGATATTTATATACATCGGCGGCATACAAATTACTCCTTTACCGATATATGCACCGTTCCGTATCGATGAGCCGCCGGGCACAATTCTTACGCTATCGGCAGCTTTCATAGGTTTTATGGGAAGTGTATCTTTATCAAAAAAATGAAGCTGTTTAAAAATTGACATATCCTTTATTTTTCCCAGCTTGAAACCAAGCAGTATACCCTTTTTAACCCATTGGTTAGCTTTCCACACCCCGCTTGTTTTTTCAGCGCTGCGTACTTCACCTTTGTTCAGAAGCTTAACCATTTCCTTAAATGCGGAAAGTGCCTTTGTTCTTTCGGCGGGTTTTAGTTCTGTTTGTGAATAATACTTTTCTATATCCAGTTCTAAGCTCATTAATTGTAATTTTATATTTTCCTGAAATTTATTTTCAGACAAATTACCTGTAATTTAGCAGTTATTCAATTGAAAGACTTTTCACTTTTATATAAGAATTTTATGATAAATAACTGTTTTTTTGTAAATAACTGTAACAATTTTGTTAATATATTGATTGTTTAATAAGTAAGCCTTAATTTTATACAGCAAAAAGTAAAAAAGGGAAAAACATAAAGGAGTTATATTAAATGTCCGGTAAATTATCAAGAAGAGATTTTATAAAACGCTCGGCAGTTGGCGTAATAGCCGGCGGAGCAATGCTTACAACTACAAACCTGGAAGCTTTTACCAAAGCTGCTGCCGCAAAAAAAGCGGTGTTCCGAAGATCAGGCGATGATATTGTAGTAAAGCTTTCTGAAAATACAGCATTAAGCAAAACAGGCGGCAGCGTTAAAATAAACGATGAGCTTATGCTTATCAGAAATTCCGAAACTACATTTCTGGCGGTGAAGACTATCTGCACTCATAAAGGGTGTGATGTTGAGCTTGAAGGCGATAAGTTCGTATGTCCCTGCCACGGCAGCGAATATACGATGGACGGCAAAGTCACACAGGGACCGGCAAAAGATAACCTGAAAACATTTGAGACAATATTTGACAGCGACAAAGGAACAGTTACTATAAAGACCGAAAGTAAATCAAATTAATATTTTTTATAGTGTCAGGTCTGAGGACCTGACACGAGCAGTACTGAATTAAGGAGAAGTTGTAATAGGATTGCTCCCGACAGGTACTATCCGAAGGAGTCCTCTGGATAGACCTGACGAAAATATAAAACGAACTAATATTTTTTTTACTGAAAATTAAAAAGGCTGTATCATTAAAGATACAGCCTTTTTTGTTGACGAATATTTCTGTTTTACTTTCCCCCGGTCAAAATGCTTTTTACAACATAACCTGCCATCTGGGGATTTTCCTTAAACCTTCTTATAGAATACTGGTACCAGTGTGTTCCAAACGGAATATAAATTCTCATCCGGTGACCATCTTTAACAATTTTATCGCGCATACCTTCCCGCACGCCAAGCAGCATCTGGAATTCATAACGCTCAACCGGTTTATTAAGCTCTTTTATCAGCTTGTATGCGCCTTCCACAAGGTAATCATCATGCGTAGCTATGCCTACATATGAATCCTTTTCCAGCATCAGGCGTAACACTTTAAGAAAATTATCACGCACTTCCTGTTTACCTTTAAATGCAATTTCCTCAGGCTCTACATAAATGCCTTTGCACAGGCGGAAGTTTGTGCCGCTTTCTATCAGCCTGGCAGCATCATCATATGTCCGGCGCAGGTAAGCCTGCAGAACTATGCCGCAGTTGCTGTAAGTTTTACGCGCTTCTTCAAAAACCCAGATTGTATCATCGGTAACGGATGAATCCTCCATATCGATGCGTACAAAAATATTATGCTCTTTTGCTTTGGCAAAAATTTCCTTTACATTGCTTAAGCAGAATTCCTTGTCAATTTTAAGTCCAAGCGATGTAAGCTTAATTGACTGGTTTGAGTTAAGCCCGTGCTTAACAATTGCATCCTGCACCTCAAAGCATTCAAGCTTGGAGCGTGTTGCATCATCTTTGCTGAAAACATCTTCACCCAGCACATCAATTGTGCCCATTATGCCTTTTTCATTCAGCTTTTTTGAAACATTTACAGCATCTTTTATAGTATCGCCTGCAATATAACTGTTTGCAAAAAACCTTACTACTTTTTTTGGCACCAAAGGCAGTGTGCCAACCACCATTTTATTTAAAATGCCCATGTTGATCAGTATTTAATCTATATTGTTTTCCGGTATTTACTTTCCCAAACCGGGGCTTGGGAATAATTGATAAATAAATAAAGGGAACACAAATAATGTTCCCTTAAATTATAATTCATTTATATTTCTTCTTCCGCTGAACCTTCGGGAATTGAGTGCCACCATGAAATTTCTCCTTCCCCGTATTTCCAGCAAAGGTAAACTTCCTCGCCGTTATTTCTAATATGCGGAAAGTCAACCAAACCGCCATCTATACCTTTTACCATAACACCGTCATCTGTAAGGCGTTTCAGGATATTTATAAGCTCATTCATCTCTTCCGGAAACGCGCCTTTTCCGTTAGGACCGGAGCCTCCCAAATACTGGTGGCTGAAAATATCAAATCCTTTCTGGTCAAGCTTTCGTTTTAAGCTAATCATCTCTTCAATATCGGGTTTTATCATATCAAGCTTATCATTTGCTTCTTCCAGGGTAAAATGTATTTTATGATGATAAGCCATACTTATTTAACAACTATATTAACCAGCTTGTTCTTTACCACAATTTCCTTAACTATTTGTTTGCCTTCAATATATGATCTTATTTTTTCATCCTGTTTCATTTTTTCAAGTACTGTTTCATCAGGCTGGTCAAGCTCTATTTCAATTTTTGATCTCACCTTGCCGTTTATCTGACCCACAACAGTAACTATATTTTTCTGTACTTTTGCCGGGTTATACTCCGGCCACTTTTCAAAAGTTATTGTTGCTGAATTACCCAGCCTGCTCCACAGCTCTTCTGCAAGGTGCGGGGCAAACGGTGAAAGCAGCTTTAAAAGTGTGTTAACCAATACTGCCGGAATAACATCATACCGTGAAATTTCATTTACATATATCATCAGCTCACTTACACAGGTATTGAATTTCATATCCATATCTTCGATATCGCGCGTAACATTCATAATTGTCCTGTGCATAATGCGTTCTGCATCTTCTTCAGGTTTTACTTCCTGTATCTTTTTGCTGATATTCCCCTCTTCATCAATTACAAGCCGCCATATCTTGTTTAAGAACCTGTAAACGCCTTCTATACCTTTTGTTGACCATGGCTTTGTTGCCGAGAGCGGGCCAAGGAACATTTCAAACAGTCTTAATGAATCAGCGCCGTAGTTATTTATAACATCATCGGGATTCACAACATTTCCCCGTGATTTAGACATCTTATTTGAATCCTCGCCAAGTATCATCCCCTGGTGAAAAAGCCTTACAAACGGCTCACGGGTTGATACATAACCAAGATCAAAGAGTACTTTGTGCCAGAACCTTGCATAAAGCAGGTGAAGCACGGCGTGCTCGGCTCCGCCTAAATACAGGTTTACAGGCATCCAGTATTTTTCAGCTTCCTTATTAACAAGTTCCTTATCATTATCCGGGTCAAGGAATCTTAAATAATACCAGCATGAGCCTGCCCACTGGGGCATAGTGTTGGTTTCGCGTTTTGCAGGTTTTCCTGTTTCCGGATCTGTTGTATTAACCCAATCACTGATACCTGCAAGCGGACTTTCACCTGTTCCGATGGTTTTATAATTTTCAACTTCAGGCAGCATAACGGGCAGCACATCTTCAGGAAGCAGCTTAACGGTTCCGTCTTCAAGATAAATTAAAGGGAACGGTTCACCCCAGAATCTTTGCCTGGAAAACAGCCAGTCACGCAGCTTATACTGCACAGTGCCTTTACCTAATCCTTTTTCTTCTAGCCATTCGATTGTTTTTTTCTTTGCTTTTTCTGTTTTAAGTCCGTTAATAAAACCTGAATTCACTGCAATGCCTTCTTCGCAGAATGCTGCTTTCGTGATATCGCTTTTTTCATTGCCTGCAGGTTTTACAACTTCAACAATAGGCAGATGGAATTTTGTTGCAAACTCCCAGTCGCGTTCATCATGCGCGGGAACAGACATTATTGCGCCGGTTCCGTAACCCATAAGCACATAGTCGCTAATCCAAATCGGTATTTCTTCGTTGTTAACCGGATTTACTGCATATGCCCCGGTAAATACACCTGTTTTATCTTTTTCAAGTGCCTGCCGTTCAAGATCACTTTTTTGTTTTGCTGTATCTTTATATATATCAACAGCTGTCCTGTGTTCAGCAGTTGTAATTTTATCAACTAAGGGATGTTCAGGCGCAAGCACCATATAAGTAGCGCCCCAAAGAGTATCCGGGCGGGTTGTGAAAATTTCAAGTGATTCATCGAAACCTTTGAGCGGGAAAAAAACCTTTGCGCCTTCGGATTTTCCTATCCAGTTGCGCTGCATCTCCTTGGTGCTTTCTGGCCAGTCAAGCATATCAAGATCTATCAATAGTCTCTCGGCATATTCCGTAATTTTCAGCATCCATTGCTTCATAGGTCTGCGTACAACTGTGAATCCTTTTTCTATCTGTTCGGGTACTTCTTCGTTTGCAAGTACTGTGCCAAGCTCAGGGCACCAGTTAACCGGAATTTCTGCCTGGTAAGCAAGCCCTTTTTTGTAAAGCTGAATAAAGATCCACTGCGTCCATTTGTAGTATTTCGGATCAATGGTTGCTATTTCCCTCGACCAGTCAATTGAAAGTCCGATAGATTTAAGCTGCCGCTTGAAATTATCAATGCTTTTTTGTGTAGTTATGCGGGGGTGAATCCCGGTTTTTATTGCAAACTGTTCTGCCGGCAGGCCGAATGCATCCCAGCCCATCGGGTGAAGAACGTTGAACCCTTTCATTCTTTTATACCTTGCAATGATATCGGTTGCTGTATAGCCTTCCGGGTGCCCGACATGCAGGCCGTCGCTTGATGGATAAGGAAAAAAATCAAGTACATAGTACTTGGGTTTAGTATGATCTATGTTCGCGGCAAAGGTTTTGTTCGTATCCCAAAAAGCCTGCCATTTTTTCTCAATTTCGCTGAAATTATACTTCATATCTTACAAAATTACGAATTTATGCTCACATTTTCAGTGGAATTAATTAGTATAAAATTTTACCTTTTTATGTTATATATATAT
>LLZO01000161.1 GCA_001567545.1 Candidatus Tepidiaquacellales bacterium OLB5 | reverse complement strand
TTTCTTGCTTCTGAATCGAAATGAAAAGCACAGAACAATATAATTTCAGGTTTTGGCTTTAGAGTTCTTGCTTCTTCTAAAGCCAGTTCTACCATGCGTTGTTCCAATGGGGCATGTTCAGGACCAAAACAAACGACTACCCGTTTCGGATTGGCTTCTTTCGTTTCTGCTTCTGCTTGTAAAAACCGTGTTCCGCTTAATGGTTCTACTCTTGTAAATTCAATCAGTTTACCGCCTTTAGCTCTCACACCTGCACGGAGTAATTCATTTCTCCATTCATCTTGTCGCAAGGTTTCACCGCTTCTTGAAACAGATGTGTCCGCATCCATTTGTGTGTCTGCTTCTAAATCTTCAAAAGATTTGGCTACGGGTGCAGGAACTGCTTCAACTGTGAAAGGTCCAGTTATTCTAATCTTTTTACTATCTGCAATTGGTTGGTCATATAGAATCACATCTTCGGGCGGCTCATTATTAGCGATGCTCTTTAATGTAGTTTTCGAAACACGATTATACTTGAATCCACTTCCAACACCCTCATTGGGATGAGCTAATTCGTAATAATCGAATATCGAAGTCATCAGCCTTTGCTTTGCTAATGTAATGGCGACTCTTGATGTATCACAAGTTATCCATCTCCTTCCAAGCTGCTCACCAACAAAAGCAGTAGTTCCGCTACCACAAGTAATATCCATAACTAAATCGCCAGGGTCAGATACCATTGCCATGCACTTTTCAATCACTATGGAGTTGGTTTGAACTACATAATACTTTTGATACGAAGTAGCCAAATCCGCCCAAAGATTTGTCACTTTCTTAAATGGGAAATCATCAAAATAGAGTTTATAAACAAGCGAACCGCCTTCGGTTGTAATTCGGTTTTGTTTTATCAAAAGCTCAAGTTTGTCTTTTGAAACAATCCAACAACCATTATAAGGCGGGTTATAAACTTTGCCTCGAAATTCAACTGGAAACACAGAGTTTTCGCTAAATGATGGTGCGTTCAAAGAAATCAATCTGAAATATCTCGTCCCTTTTGGATGATTTGAACTTCCAATATCAGACACTGAAATTTTTTTGATTGTTCCATCTGGAAACTCAGCGTTTCGCCAATGTTGGGTTGCAGAATCGTAAGTGTTTTGTGTGTATAACTGATGGTATTTGAAAGACTCTTTATTTTTTGCGTAAACCAAAATATGGTCATGCATTGTCTCAATATACTTTGCTCCAAGTGGCAAAGTTTTTTTCCTGAAAACAATGTTTGCTATAAAATTTTCTTCTCCAAAAATTTCATCTAATAGACAAGCGACTTTATGTGAATTTTCAGAATTAATTTGAAAGAAAAAGCAACCTGTTTCGGATAGTAATTCTTTTGAAAGTTATAACCTGTCCCTCAAATAGGTTAAATATGAATGTATACCTAATTCCCAGGTATCTCTGAACGCTTTCACCATTTCGGGTTCTGCGGTTAGGTCTTCGTCTTTGCCGTCTTTCACATCCCGCTTGTTTACAAAGGGCTGAAAATTGCTGCCGTATTTAATACCATAAGGCGGGTCGAAATACACCATCTGCACCTTACCACCCATGCCTTCTTTTTCCAAGAGGCTGTTCATTACCAACAGGCTGTCACCTGCAATCAGCCGGTTGCTCCAGTTCTCTTTGTGCTTGTAAAATTCAATGGCTTCACGCAATGGTTTCTTTTGTTCTTCAAACAAACTCATTTGCGTGGGGGCTTCTTCTTCCTTTTTTACGGTTTCAATAATGCGTCTAGGGTCAATGCGTTCATGCACATGCAAGCTTACTGTCGGCACATCAAAACTGG
>LLZO01000160.1 GCA_001567545.1 Candidatus Tepidiaquacellales bacterium OLB5 | reverse complement strand
ACATTTTCGCCATCAGCTAGCAGGAATACTGTCACCTTTCAACTTTTATGTTATTGGAAGCGCTTCCGGTGTTTGTAATTGTATTCTGACCGCCGATAAGCAGGCTGCCTGCTTTATTGAGCCTAATTTCACTGCCCCCGGCAGAAAATACGCCAATCGAACCGTTTACCGTTGAGCTTATTGTATTTTCAAAAATATCAACTGATGAAGTTAATACATTCAGTCCGTAGTAATTATCAGTAATAGTATTACCTTTTATTGCACCGCCTGTTACTCCGGTAAGGAATATTGCAGTATTACCGTTATTGAATGTATTACCTTCAATAATTAAAGGTAAAGTTAGACCAGCATAGCTTGATATATTTACAGTTGGTATTGTTGAGCCTGATGAATTGAAAGTATTGCCGTATAAATAAACATTACTAACTGCTGCAAACGGATTATTATAAAACACAGCATTTACGGCACCTTTAAGGCTTTGAGCGCTGTTGAATGTACAGTTCCTTATATCTACCACAGGGCAGTCAACAATATTCAGCGAATATGCCGTATCATTAGTATTACCTGAAAAGCTGGCGCCGTATATTTTAACTTCGCAGTTTGTGAAGATGTGACCAAGCCATGAAGTACCGTTTACTGCATCATTGGTTATATTTTGTGAGCCTGAAACATTCTGATTGCCGACAGTAAACGTTCCGCCGTTCATAACAAACCGTGAGCTGTCATTAAAGTGTATAGTCGTGCCTGCTTCGATTGTTATATTATACCCGTTATTATACACCGGCGCTTCGCAGGTGAAACTGCCGCCGGAGATTATTTCATCTGCAACCAAAGTGCCGCCGTTTGGAAGAACTGGTACTATCATATATAATTTCCCTTGTCCCGGTTCAAACCAGCCCAGGTCAACATACGGCACAAGAGCAGTTTTATTAAAACTGCCAACTATAGCAAATGGATTTTCAATATCAACTATATTCCAACTGTTAAATTCATTATGGTTCTGGTCAAAATATACCCGTATAAATCTCTTACCTCCGCGGTTATCTTCACTTGATTCATCTACATACGGTGAGCACCTGCGGTTTACTATCATAAAATATTTATTTCCGTCATTCGTAGTTTTTTTAAATGCTGCTAATTGTAAATAACGGTCTTCATTGCATTCATATCTCAGCCCGTTTGGGTGCGGAGCATCATTAGTATCCGGATAATCCTCAACACAGGGAGGCATCCCCGTGCCGGTTTTATAGGAAACGATATCCCGGAAATATGTTTCATTTATACAGTCATTCCTTTCTTCTTCAAGCCTGTAAATATATGAATGCCTGTTATCTGTATCAAAACTCATCAGGTACGGACCCCAGATTGATAGTTTATTGTTTATACTTTTCACTTTTTCCCATTTCGGCTGTCCGTATGCATTGGTTAACCTCCTGTTCAGCACATAATTTTGCGGTATCTGCTGTTGTAGAAATGGATTGGGAGTATTACAGGGTACAGGCTCAACCAAACCCCTGCCGTAACTTGTACCTTGTCCCATACAGCCCCAACCGCCATACCAAAAATAAAGTGTCCCTTTTGCGCCATATGTTA
>LLZO01000159.1 GCA_001567545.1 Candidatus Tepidiaquacellales bacterium OLB5 | reverse complement strand
TTTTTACAGATATGCACCAACTCCAATAAGATAAACCGAATAACAAATAAGAATTATAAATTCAGGCATGGCAAAAGGAAGAAAAACAACAAAGAAACCAACTACTCAAAAACCCATTGAGCAATACGAACATAAAGACAAGCAACGTGTAAACAACCCACCTGTTGGATTAGTAGATGCACACACCGATCCCGAAAGTATCGGGAGTGGTTTTAAAAAGAAAACCTACCAATACGACCCACACCTTGACCCACAATTGCAATGGGCAGGTAAAGCCGAACACACCAGTTTTGATGTGCCGACAGTAAGCTTGCATGTGCATGAACGCATTGACCCTAGACGCATTATTGAAACCGTAAAAAAGGAAGAAGAAGCCCCCACGCAAATGAGTTTGTTTGAAGAACAAAAAAAGCCATTGCGTGAAGCCATTGAATTTTACAAACACAAAGAGAACTGGAGTAACCGACTGATTGCAGGTGACAGCCTTTTGGTGATGAACAGCCTTTTAGAAAAAGAAGGAATGGGTGGCAAAGTGCAAATGATATTTTTTGACCCGCCATATGGCATTAGCTATAAAAGCAATTTTCAGGCTTTTGTAAACAAAAGAGATGTAAAAGAAAAGGATGAAGATTTAACAAGTGAGCCCGAAATGCTTAAAGCTTTCAGAGATACATGGGAACTTGGCATTCACTCATACTTGACATACATAAGAGACAGGATGCTTTTGGCGAAAGAACTGCTTGATGATAGCGGGTCAGTTTTTATTCAAATAAGTGACGAGAACGTTCACCTAATTAGATGCATTCTTGATGAAGTTTTTGAGAGAAAAAACGAGGTAGCAACTATCGCATGGAAAAAGGGCACGCCAGTTTCAAAAACTATAAGAAACTCATTTAACTATTTACTATGGTATGCTAAGGATAAAGACAAAATCAAGTCAAGAAAATTATTTTTTGAGAGAACAGGAATTGAAGGCACAACTGAAGACCCCAAAAAACTAGCTCTTTGGGGCGAATTTGAAAATGGAGAAGTAAGGACATTAACAACTGACGAAAAAAGAAATATTCTGCAAACGAGAGAAAAAGCAAATGTATTTAGGGTTGATAAAATTATTGAACGAGGTGATGATGAAGAAAAAAGATTTGAATTTGAGTTTGAAGGTGAAAAATATACACCGGAGAAGGGATATCAATGGAGAGGTGATAAAATTCAAATGCAAAGATTACTTGATGCAAATAGAATTTTAAAAACCAAAGATGGATTTGGTTTCAAGTTTTACATAACTGATTATCCAATTGTTGAACTAACTAATTTTTGGGACGATACAGCAGGAAATATTTCTGATATGATTTATGTAGTTCAAACAAATGAAAAAATCATTCAGAGATGTTTAATGATGACAACAGACCCAGGTGATTTAGTTTTAGATATAACGTGCGGAAGTGGAACTACAGCGTATGTTGCAGAACAATATGGCAGAAGATGGATTACATGCGACACATCCCGTGTAGCCATTACTCTTGCCAAACAACGACTTATGACAGCCAACTTTGATTATTATGAATTGGCATACCCTAATGAGGGAATTGGTAGTGGATTCAAATACAACAAAGTCCCACATATTACTTTAAAGTCAATCGCAAACAATGAGAATCCACCAGAGGAAATATTGGTAGACAAACCATTAGCAGATAATAAAAGGCAAAGAGTTACTGGACCATTCACTCTTGAAGCCGTACCAGCACCTGTTGCGAAATCATTTGAAGATATAGAGGCAGACACGCAATTAGAAGCCGACACTTCTGTTTCGAGAAGTGGTGAAACCTTGCGACAAGACGAATGGAGAAATGAGTTGCTTCGTGCAGGTGTGAGAGCCAAAGGTGGCAAACTGATTGAGTTTACAAGAGTTGAACCGTTAAGCGGAACACGGTTTTTACAAGCAGAAGCAGAAACAAAAGAAGCCAATCCGAAACGGGTAGTGGTTTGTTTTGGTCCTGAACATGCCCCATTGGAACAACGCATGGTAGAACTGGCTTTAGAAGAAGCAAGAACTCTAAAGCCAAAACCTGAAATTATATTGTTCTGTGCTTTTCATTTCGATTCAGAAGCAAGAAAAGACATTGAAGAAACCAACTGGCCGGGCATTAC
>LLZO01000158.1 GCA_001567545.1 Candidatus Tepidiaquacellales bacterium OLB5 | reverse complement strand
GTAGATTCAAATTGAAGAAGCAATTGAAATTGCTTCCCGGTATGATATTGAGCTTATTCCTGGAACTGAAATTAGCGCTGAGCATAACGGAAAAGAAACGCATATCCTTGCATATTTTATTGACTATAATAATACTGAACTGCTTGATTACCTGAAGAATTTCAGGAAAGAAAGAATGAAACGTGCTGAAAAAAATTGTGGAACGGCTCAACGAGCTGGGCATGCCGCTTACTTTAAATGATGTTTTAAAACACGTAAAAGGCAACGGGTCAGTTGGAAGGCCGCATATTGCACTTGCATTGATTGAGAATGGATATGTAAACAACTATTACGATGTATTTAACAAATACATCGGAGATGAAAAACCCGCATACGTTAAAAAACCCAATATTTCAACCAAAGATGCAATTGCGCTGATAAACAGGTGCGGCGGACTATCGTTTGTCGCTCATCCGGGAAAAAGCATGCGCAACAACAATTCATTGTTTGAAATGATTGAATTTGGCGTTGACGGAATTGAGGTCGTTCATCCTTCCCATACTGATCATGATATAGAATATTTCAGAGAACTGACAGGGCAGTACTTTCTGCTTGAAAGCGGCGGAAGTGACTTTCACGGCGGAAGGATAAATGATGAATCAATACTGGGAAGATATTTTATCAACGAAACAAAAATTACAGCTATGAAAAACAGGCTGTTTAAATCATAACATTATGGCAAAACAAAAGAAAATTAAAAAAAATAAAACAAGCTCAGGTAGAATTGCTGTTATTGTTAGCAGGTTCAATGAAGAAGTTACAGGCGGTTTGTTAAAAGGCGCAGTTGGATACTTAAATGAAAACGGCTTAAATGAAAAAAGTATTGATATAATATATGTTCCCGGAGCATTTGAAATTCCTTTAACAGCAAGAACACTTTGTATCAACGGTAAATACTGCGGTATAATCTGCCTTGGAGCGGTAATAAAAGGAGAAACAGCACATTTTGAATATATATCGAATGCAGTATCTAACGGATTGATGTCACTTAATCTTGAATACAACATCCCGGTTTCATTCGGAATACTTACCTGCTATACCGATGAACAGGCTCAAAAACGCTCAGCTGATAATGAACACAACAAAGGCAGGGAAGCAGCAGGTGCGGTACTGGATATGATAAAATTGCTGAAAGAGATATAATGTTAAGTTTTAAATAGGATTTGTTTTTTGAATTGCCACGACCTTTAGGTCGTGGGTAAAAATAGAAAATAAATGGGCTTTCTCCGAAGGAGTGCCTTTGGCAAGCCCCAGATTCAGAAACTAAAATGAAACAAACCCGCATAAATCAGCTTTTCGGAATTGAGCATGCAATAATCCAGGCTGGTATGGTATGGACCTCCGGCTGGAAGCTTGCATCAGCTGCAAGTGAAAACGGCTGCCTTGGTTTAATAGGCGCAGGTTCAATGAAGCCTGATCTGCTTGCTGAACATATCCAAAAGCTTCGGAATTATTTCAGGGATAATGGAATAAATAAGCCTTTCGGGGTAAACCTTCCATTGATACGCGGGGATATTAATGAACTGGTTAAAACAATACTGAAAGAAGAAGTAAGAATTGTTTTTTCATCAGCGGGTAATCCAAAAGCATTTACAAATATTTTCAGGGAAAATAATATAAAATGGGTGCATGTAGTTGCTTCGGTCAAGCATGCGCTTAAGGCGCAGGATGCGGGGTGTGATGCTGTTGTTGCTGAAGGCTTCGAAGCAGGGGGACATAACGGCATTGATGAAATTACAACTTTATGCCTTGTCCCGCAGGTTTCTGAGGCACTCGAAATTCCCTTAATTGCAGCAGGCGGTATAGCTACAGGAGCTCAAATAGCTGCCTGTATGACGCTTGGAGCTGAGGGAGTACAGATTGGCACACGATTTGCTGCAACTATTGAAGCTTCCAGCAGTGATGCTTTTAAGCAGAAAATAGTGGATGCAAATGATACTGATACTTTCCTTATAATGAAAAAGCTTAATCCTGTTAGATTATTAAAGAATAAATTTGCTTTGGAGGTACTTGAAGCAGAAAGCCGCGGTGCAAGCGCCGATGAACTAAAGGAATTGCTGGGCAGAAAACGTGAAATGAAAGGGATTTTTGAAGGTGACCTTGTTGAAGGTGAGCTTGAAATGGGCCAGTCAAGCGGACTGGTGAACGAAATACTGCCTGTTAAAAAAGTAATTAAAAACCTCCTTAATGAGTATGATTCTGCTATTAAAAATTTATGATTTTTATCCTCATTAAACCCTTGAATTAGTATTGCTTTATTAATTTAATTATTTTAGATTTTACTATTCTAATCTTCCTATTTTAAAGTAAAAACCAACCAATAATTAATAGGAGGTATCAATGAAAAAAGTAATTTTCATTTCTCTTCTTGCTGTAATTTCATTATTATTCATGTTTGCTGATGCCGGTCCGGGATCATGGACTGTGTCATTAAGCAGTGCTGGTCAAATTTGGGGTGTTGCTGTAGCTCCTTCTAATCCGCAGATTATTTATGCTGCCAGCAATTCTACCGGTATGTGGAAAAGCACTAACGGCGGCCTTAACTGGGTGCAGATAAATACCGGGATTTCAAATCTGATCCTGCAATGTGTTGCAGTAAGCCAAACCAATGCAAATGTTGTAATGTGCGGCTCTACCAATACAGGTACTAACCCGGGAGTTTACAGAAGTTCTGACGGGGGAGCTTCGTGGAACAGGATAGTTACCGGAATTACTGAAACCAATATTAATATACAGGCAATCGCAATTGATCCGGTTAATCCGAATACAGCTTACTGTACAGTTTTTGATGGTGTTGCAAATTCAACGAACGGAATTTACAAAACCACTGATGCCGGAGCTTTGTGGACTCCTGTAACATCGGGTATTGGACTCATCAAGAATTTTCTTGCTGTAGCGGTTAATCCGCTGAATCCAAATACAATTTATGCAGGCACTTCATTTAACCCGGTAACTTCCACCGGACCAGCTGTGCTGTATAAATCGGTTAACGGCGGAAATTTGTGGACAGCCATGAGTAATGGTTTGCCATCGCTTTCAACGGATGTTAAACCTATCAGGCAGATAAGTATCAGCAGTTCTGATACTTCAGTGGTTTTGCTTGGTCAGTTTGTTAATACAGATACACTTGGCGGAGGGATGTATGTAACTACAAACGGCGGGGCTTTGTGGCAGAAAAGAAATAACGGTCTGCCGGTTGCTGTTGGATTACTGCCGAGATCATGTTTGATAAGGCCGGGAAGTTCATCTGATTTCTTCGTAGGGCTAGGAAATTCAACTAATACAAATATCGGTGTATTCCGGTCAACAGACCAGGGATTAAGCTGGCAGTCATTTAACAATGGCGCTATGGTTAATACATACACAGTAAGAGGGCTGGATTTCAGGGCAGGCGCTGATTCAACTTTATTTGCCGGTGTTGCTCATACTACGTTACCGGCAGGGCAGGGCGTATTTGAATATTCATTGCCGCTGGTAGGAATCATTGTTGATCCTATGGTTCCCCTAAATTATTCCCTGTATCAAAATTATCCAAATCCGTTCAATCCGGTTACAAACATTCATTTTGATATAATTAAACCGGGATTAAATGTTAAGATAACAATATATGATGTTACAGGTAAACAACTAAGCACATTATTGAATAAAACCGTAGATTCATTCGGAGAGACTGTATCTTTTAATGCATCTGATTTAAGCAGCGGGATATATTTTTATACTATAAATGTGACTGATCCGGATAATGGATTCAGTTCAGTTTATACGGATACTAAAAAGATGATCCTACTGAAGTAATTTCAATCATATATTCATTTTTCCCAATTCCCCTCTGCAGTATGGAGGGGATTTTTAATTTTATATCTCATCTTTTTTTGGTAAATTTGTATAAATTAATCAAAATTAAGCATTAACGGAAAAGAAAAACTTAATGAAAGAAAGTATCAGGATAGCTTCAGGACAGGGCTTTTGGGGTGATTTAATTGATGCACCGGTTCACCAGGCTTCTAAAGGACCGATCGATTATTTGATGATGGATTACCTTGCCGAAGTAACAATGTCTATTTTAATGAAACAGAAGCTGAAAAATCCTGCTTTTGGATATGCAAGGGATATTCCGCCCCTGATGGAACGGCTGCTTCCGTTAATGAAAGAAAAAGGTTTTAAGGTAATTACAAACGGCGGCGGAGTAAATCCAATTGCCTGCCGTGATGCAATATTTGAAGTCGCCAAAAAGCTGGGCATCAGCGGAATAAAGATCGGTGTTGTGATGGGTGATAACATCCTTGATAACATTGATACTCTATTAAACGAAGGTGTTCTGCTTAAGAATATGGAAACAGGCGAAAGTGCAGAAACAATTAAAGATAAAATTCTGAGCGCAAACGTATATTTCGGCGCTGCGCCGGTTGTAGAAGCATTAAAGCAGGGCGCAGATATTGTTATTACAGGCAGGGTTACTGATACAGGCTTAACGCTTGCGCCTATGATATATGAGTTCGGCTGGGATATGAACGATTTTAATAAAATGTCAGCCGGTACTATTGCGGGTCACATTATCGAGTGCGGCGGACAGGCATCAGGCGGTAATTTTCTTGGTGACTGGGAATCAGTGCCTGATCTTGCGCGAATCGGTTTTCCAATAGTAGAAGCACATAAAGACGGTACATTCTACATTACAAAGCATGAAAATACTGGCGGATTGGTTTCAGTTGAAACTGTTAGCGAACAGCTTCTTTATGAAATAGGCGACCCGAAGGAATATATTACCCCTGATTGTGTTGCGGATTTTACATCCATTCACCTTGACCAGGAAGGAAAAGACAGGGTAAAGGTGTATGGAATTTCAGGAAGACCTGCAACTGAATTCTATAAAGTATCTATGTCATACGATGACGGCTTCAGTGCGTTTTCAACGCTTACATATTCAGCCCCTGATGCATTAAAAAAAGCCGAAGCGGCTGATAAAATCCTGCGAACAAGGCTAAATGACCTTGGATTAAAATTTGAAGAAATAAGAACAGAATTCCTTGGATACAACAGCTGCCACGGGCCATTGGTAAAAAGAAGCGAAGATATAAGCGAAGTAGTATTAAGAATTGGAGTAAGAGCCAAAGATAAAGCAACCATTGAAAGGTTCAGCAAAGAAATCGCTCCGCTGATTTTAACAGGACCTCCAAGCGTTACCGGCTTTGCCGGCGGCAGACCCAAGCCGAGCGATGTTGTTGCTTACTGGCCTGCATTAATCCCCAAAACTAAAGTTGCACCCGAAGTAATTGTTGATGGGATTTAATTGATAATTTAAATTTCTGTTAATAGATAAGTATGAAAAATCAGTTATTGGACCTGGTAAAATCTTTATCTCAAAATGACGTGAAATATGTAGTATGCGGAGGAATTGCTTGCGTACTTCACGGAGTTGAAAGAAATACTTATGACGTAGATATTTCACTTGATATGAATCATGCGAATATTCTGAAGATTATCGAAATAGCAAAAAAATTCAATTTACAGCCAAGAATACCTGAACCAATTGAAAACTTACTGGATGAAACAAAAAGAAATAACTGGATTCAAAATAAAGGGGCTATTGTCTATACATTAGTAGCACAGGATTCACCTTTACAGATGGATATTTTCTTAAAATATCCTAAAACTTATGACGAGCTGGCTAGAAAAGCAGATAATGTTATTATTGACGGCATAAAAATACCTGTTTCATCAATAGATGATTTAATTTTAGCAAAAATTCTGTATCACCAATGAGAGATAAAGATAAAACAGATATAATGGAATTAAAAAAAATTAATGAAAGAAAATAAAAAAGAGATACATACCGATCCAATGTTTGATGGACACCTTGAGAAGACTTTAAAAGAAATGACACCAAAAGAAAAATTTAACTATTTATGGCTGCAAATTGAATTTAAATATGCAATCAGAAATAGAAAAATAATATATAATAAAGACTTAAAAACAAAAAATGAGTAAAATTATTGTAATCGGAGCATCCGGACAAATAGGCTCTGACTTAACCCTTGAGCTTAGAAACAGATTCGGAAGTGATAACGTTTTAGCTAGCGATATAAAAAATGCAACAGATGAAGTAACCTCAGGCGGACCTTTTGAAACCCTTGATGTTATGGATGAGAAAAAAGTTTCAGATACCCTTAATAAGCACAATATAGATACAGTTTACCTTCTTGCAGCAATGCTTTCAGGCAGCGCTGAAAAGAACCCCAAAAAAGCGTGGGACTTAAACATGAAAAGCCTCTTAAGCCTTCTTGATATGGCAAAAGACGGAATTATTAAAAAATTATTCTGGCCCAGCTCTATTGCTGTTTTCGGACCTACTACCCCAAAGAAAAATACTCCCCAGCTTACAATTATGGAGCCATCTACAGTTTACGGAATAAGCAAGCTGGCTGGAGAAAGATGGTGCGAATATTATTTTAAAAAATACGGAGTTGATGTCAGGGGAGTCCGTTACCCCGGCCTGATAAGCTATAAAACCGAAGCAGGCGGCGGGACAACAGATTATGCAGTAGAAATTTTCTACGAAGCAATAAGGCACAGCAGGTATGAATGTTTCCTTGAAGAGAACACAACACTGCCTATGATGTTCATGCCTGATGCAATTAATGCAACTATTGATCTGGTAGAAGCGCCGGCAGAAAAAGTAAAAATACGCTCAAGCTATAATTTAAGCGCTGTAAGCTTCAGTCCAAAAGAGCTTGCAGGTGAGATTAAGAAACATATCCCGGAATTTACAATTTCATATAAGCCTGATTTCAGGCAGCAGATTGCTGAATCATGGCCCGGAAGCATTAATGACGATGAAGCCCGCAAAGACTGGGGCTGGAAATATGAATATGACCTTGAAAAAATGACTGATATAATGCTTAGGGAAATTAAGAAGAAATTAGGCTAATAAGAAATTGAGTTTCTTTTATTGATAAATAAGATTGCTTCGCTGCGCTCGTAAAACAAATTCAATTGCGAGGAACAAAATGACGTTTACCCCGTTGGGGAAGCAATCTTATTCTAAAACAATGGTTTTGGTTTCAAATTAAAATTTATCCCTGCTTCTTCTCGAAACTTTTCAGGAATTCGGTAATAACATTATTGAATTCTTCAGGATTTTCCAAATTTGCCAAATGCCCTGCATTTGAAATCAGCTTAAGGTCAGAATTCCTGGTCTTGCCGTATATAATTTTAGAAAATTCAGGAGGAGTAAGCTTATCTTCTTTCCCTGCTATAATAAGCATTTTCAGGTCAAATTTATCCAGCGCGTCAGTTGTATCAGTCCTGGCTGCCAGAGTTAAAAGAGCACCTGTGATAGCTTCATTTTTCTGCCAGCTGATCATTTTCTTTAGGAATTCAACAAGCTCCGGTTTTTCATTATAATTAGTTTCGCTTAACGCAGCCTTGATAAAATTTTCAGTAAACTGCTCACGCTGACCGTTCTTTATCATTTTCATCTGGTCAGCACGCGCATGTTTTGTCGGGTTATTATCTGATTCTGCTTTTGTATCAGCAAGAACTGCCCCTTTAAATTTGCTTTGATAAAGCTCCAGCGCTCTTAAAGTGATATATCCACCCATTGAAAGCCCGCAAACAACAGGTTTTTCCATTTTCAGGCTGTCAATAATTGAAATCAGGTCGCTTACATGAGAGTCAATAGTAAAGTGACCGTCGCCAAGCTCACTGTATCCAAAGCTCCTCAGGTCATATACAACAACCCTGTAATCATTCTGCAGCGCTTCAGCCTGTTTATCCCACATTCTGCTGCACAGGGGGAAAGCATGTACAAAAATTATTCCCTGTTTGTTTTCTTCGCCAAATTCAACTACATTTAATCCGCGTATATTATGCTTTTTCATTTTCTGTTTTTTGCTCAGTTAATAATTCACTAAATATTTTTTTTAAATAGCTTAATTCTTTGCCTTCAACCCTGTTTTGCAGAATAAAATTAATATTTTTTAATGCATACGGTATACTTTCAAGGAATCTTCTTTTGCCCTTTACTATTCCCAGATAACCGTAAGCACCCATAGCCTGAAGAATACGCACAAGCGCAAAATACCAGAAATGATGGCGTAAACTTTCAGTATCTTTTATATTGTAATCTTTTAAAACCTGTAAAAAATGTTCCAAAAGCTCTTCCCTTTTATTTTGGGGAATATCAGCTTTTGCGTCATAAAGCAGGGAAGCAATGTCATAGAGCAATGCTCCTTTTCTGCCTGACTGGAAATCTATGAAACAGGGCGTATCGCTGCGGAGCATTATATTCCTTGACTGGAAATCCCTGTATAAAAAATAATCGCGCGGTAATTCCAGAATCTTATTTTTTATGTAATTAAGATCAAAACCAAGTGAAGTTTCATCTGGGTTATCATTGTAAAAGTTTTTAAGGAACCGCTGCCTGAAGTAATCCAGGTCAAATGTTATATTTTCTTCGCCAAACTCGTTAAACTGGTAACAAAAGCTGTAATCAATATTTTTACCTGCTCTTATCTGGAATTTAGGCAGCTCTTCTATTACTGTTTTATATAATCCGGTTTTTGAACTGCCGAATTCTTTCCCGTCAGAGATCCGGTCGAGTAGTGTTTCATCGCCAAGATCTTCCAGTATATAACTGTCTTCAGAAGGCGATACAATATATATTTCCGGAATGTTTAAGCTGTTTTTTTTGAAATGACCGGCGAAGCTGATAAATGCACGGTTCTCTTCTGTATGCCTGTTTACTATACCAATAGATTTAGTTTTATCTGATGATATTAATCTGACTATCAGCCTGTCTGAACCGTGTGATAATAACCGTTCGTATTTTTCAATTTCACTGCCGCACCATTTAACATGCAGCTGAAGCAGATTGGTATAATGAGCTTTCAGCTCGATAGGGGATATTTCCATATCAGGCATTTCCCCTCATTATTTTTCGTATGTCCCCTTGGCTACTTTTTTCAGCACCCAGCCGTCTTTATCAATTAATACTTCCTTCGGAGTTGAATCAACAGTTAATAAAATTGACTGTTCGCGCTGGTCATTATAAACTGAAAATTCTTTATCTCCTGATTCGGTAACTACAGTTATCTTTAAGGGCATTTTATAAACTTCAATTTCTTCTTTCTGTACCTGTTTAAGCTGAAGCCTTACTGTATATGCGCCTGAACCTTTTTGTCCCTGGAAGTCCTCGAATTTCCAGGAATATTCATATTTAGGCCTGCCTGTACCTTTATAAACCCACTGATCAAAAAAATCGGTCAGGCTGCCGCCATAATGTTCTTCCATTATTGCAACAAGTTCTTTGGTCTCGGCATTGCTGAATTTATATTTTTCATAGTAAGCCCTTACACCGGCAAAGAATTTTTCATCACCCATAACACCGCGCAGCATATGCAGAACCCAAGCGCCCTTTTGATATATTGTTGCATATATTGCGGGATTATCTATAAAACCTTTGGGGTCATATACAGTTCCGCTGAAATACCCGTAGTCAAAACCTTTCATGTGATCAAAATATGCAGATTTACCTCCAATGTTCTCTTTCCATAAAGCTTCGCAATACGAGGCAAATCCTTCGTTAAGCCAGATATTCTTCCAGTCTTTAAGTGTTACTGCATCGCCAAACCAGTGGTGGGCAAGCTCATGGGCATTGATGAAATCATACCGGTTATCGCCAGTTATTAAAAGATAGCCGTAAGAAGTTATAGTCTGATGCTCCATAGCTCCTGAGGTCCAACCGAACTGGCAGTTGCCGTATTTTTCATTTATGAACGGATACTCGCCGAATGTCTGCGCAAAATATTTTATCATATCGGGAGTCGGTTTCCAGTCAACCCTGGCTTTGGCAGAATCTTTGGGAAATGCATAATACACTACCGGCATCTGTTTGTTGCCATCCAGCGAGGTATATGTATCTTCCCAGTATGAAAATTTTCCAACAACAATGCTAACCAGGTAAGTTGCTATCGGATAATTTGTCTTCCAGTTAAAGGTAGTTGTACCGTCACCGTTTTGAACGGTATCGGTTAACAGTCCGTTAGATACACCTTTCATTCCCGTTGGCACTCTTAAATGCATTTCCATTTCTGCCTTATCATCGGGAAAGTCTTTTGAAGGCCACCATACAGGCCCCCAATTAGGCTCGCTTAAAGTATATATATACATATTGCCGTATAATTCCTTAAACGAAAATGAATCAAATCCTCTTTTTACAGGTTTCCCTGAATATTCAATTTTCAGCGCTAGGTTATCGCCGTTCATTGGAATGTCGCTTTCTTTAAGCCTGATAATCAGATATGATTTTGTCTGAGAGAATGATTCCGGTTCATACCACTGCTGTATATCTTTAGCATACCGGTAATTAATCCCGGTTCGCATCATATTCTGTACGCTTACTTTGCTTACCTGCAGGTTATCGTAAATATTTATATAAATTGTGCGGAGGGTATCTGTTTCAGCGCGCAGTCGGATAAAGTTTATTCCTGAAATTGATCTGTTGGGTATATCAAATGATAAATTAAGGTCATAATGAATCGCATCATAAAGCCCAATCATGTTAAGCTCAGTTTGCGAATCTTCCCTGACATCACCTGCTGCTCCTTTGTAGTAGCTCCATACAGTTTCAACAAACTGCATACCTTTTTCTTTTGAAAGCTCAACAAGCTCTTTGCCGTTTGCTTTTCCTTTTTCCGTCAGCATGGCAGCGCCGATGAATAAAAATGCAGAAATCAGCAGGTTAAACAGAACACCAGCGCTGAATAAGAATGCGCCTTTTTTGTATTTTTCAGGATTTTTCATAATTTTTAATAGAATTTACAATGATAAGCTAAAAATTATTAAAGATAAATTATATAATTATTGGACATATTATAAACTATATACATAGAAAAATGAATTAATGTTTCTGATAAGCAGATTATAATCAAAAAGCCGGAATTACCCGGCTTATTGTTCATTGTAAATTGAAAATTGTTATTTGCATTAATAATTATCTATCTGAGCTCTTTGCAGCTTGCCTGAATAATCAATATAAACGGCTTTCCATTCAGTATAGAAATCATATACAGTCCAGCCGCCTTCGCGGTGACCGTTACCGGTCTGTTTTACTCCGCCAAAAGGCATATGCGCTTCAGCGCCTATTGTAGCGCCGTTCACATAAGTAATACCCGCTTTAATATCGCGAACCGCTGTGAATGCATCATTAACATTATTGGTGAATATTGATGATGAAAGTCCGTACTTGGTATTGTTTAATATGCGGATAGCATCTTCAAGTCCTGTAGTTTTAATAACAGCAAGCACAGGTCCGAAAATTTCTTCCTTCGCAATTCTCATTTCAGGGGTTACATCAATAAATATAGTCGGTTTGTAGAACCATCCTTTTGCAAGATCGCCGTCTGCAGCAAACTCTCCGCCAAGTACAAGCTTTGCTTTATCTTCATTCAGACCGATCTGAACATATTCATGGACTGAATTTCTCTGGCTTTCGCTAACGCAGGGACCCACATCAACACCTTTATCATTGCCGTATCCAAGCTTTAGCCTGCCTGCTTTATCAACAAGCTTCTTGATGAATTCATCATAAATTTTTTCATGCAGTATTAATCTTGATGTTGCAGTACACCTCTGACCTGTAGTACCGAAAGCTCCCCACAGAACTGCTTCAAGAGCCAGTTCCTGGTTTGCATCATCCATTACGATCTGCGCATTTTTACCGCCAAGCTCAAGCGAAACACGTTTAAGCGAAGCGCCGGCAACGGCATTGATGCGTTTGCCTACTTCAGTTGAGCCTGTAAATGATATCAGGTCAATATCTTCGTGATTGGTAATTGTTTCACCCACAACGCTTCCTTTGCCGTGAACCAGGTTTATAACGCCGGGAATGTAGTCTTTACCCAGAACGTCACGCATAGCCCTGTCGATTATTTCAACAAGCGTGTGAGCAGTTTTTGGAGTAAGCTCGGCAGGTTTAAACACAGCCGTGTTTCCGCATACTAAAGCGGGGAAGAGCTTCCAGGTCGGAATGGCCATCGGAAAATTCCACGGGCATATGAATCCGCCAACACCTATTGGCACGCGGAAGCTTAAATTCATTTTATTTGGCAGCTCGCTGGGCGCATTAAGCCCGAACAGTCTTCTTCCTTCCGATGCAGCATAATATGCAGTATCAATCCCTTCCTGTGTATCGCCTTTGGTTTCAGCAAAAACTTTTCCCATTTCTCGCGTCATCTGGAAAGAAATATCATCTTTCTGCGCAAGCATCATGTCACCTACGACCTTTAATACATCTCCGCGTTTTGGTGCGGGCACAAGCCGCCATTTTTCAAATGCAGCCTTTGCTGCAGCTACTGCTTTATTAACATCATCTGCTGATGATGCGGGAAACAATCCAATAAGGTCTTCTTTGTTTGCGGGATTGCGGTTTTCAATATATTTTCCGGTTGAGGGCTCTACCCACTCGCCGTTTATTAAATTTAAATATTTTTCTGACATTTATAGAATAGATTTGAATTTTAAGAAATATTTACAAAAATACTTAAAATTTAGAACTCTTAATATGATTAATTCTATCTCAAAAGTGCATTGAAAACTGCATTTAAATGATTTAAATTTGAAATATTAAAGGAGTCCTCTTAATATGAAAAAATATACTCTGTTTGCCCTTCTTGCAGTTTTAATCCAGTTAATGTCATTAAATATTTTCTCACAATGGATTGAGTGGGAAAGATTATTTTTTTATCATGATTTTACTTCAGGATATTGTGTTAAATCAACATCTGATAACAATTATATTATAGCAGGAGAAACTTACTCGGGCTTTATTATGAAGCTTAATCAAAATGGTGATACGGTTTGGGTAAATAGAAATTCACTTGGGACTTCAATAGTAGAATTAGATGGTTACTATTATTCAGTATATGAATACTCTTCAACTCTTTTTAAATTAAATCAATTTGGTCAATTAATATGGTCTAAAAATATTAAATTTAATGATACAACAGTATCAATTTATAATATTTCAAAATCTGCTGACAATAAGTTATTGATTTGCGGTAGATCATGGGGAGGTTTTATTGGGAAATTAGATACAAACGGAAATTATTTATGGGGTAAAAGATTATATGGCAGCTCTGGAATATCAGGTATATATTGTCATAATATTAAATCAATTTATGATAATCAATATATTGTTTCAGGTGCATGCTACATTGGTTCAAATATCCAGTTTTATCTTGCAAAAATCAGTTATAATGGGAATATAATATGGGAAAATAATTATGGAACACAAGTATATCAGGAAGGGGCTCAATCGGTATTCCAAACCTTTGATAAAGGGTTTCTCAGTTTTGGTTTTATAAATTTCTCACAATGGAATTCAAAAATTTATATTACAAAATCTGATAGTTCCGGTAGTTTATTATGGTCGAAATTATTCGGCGATACATCGTATGTGATAGATAACTATTATTCAGATATGGCAGTAAAAAATAAATACAGAAATGAATATATTTTAGTTGCTAGGAAATATCATAGAACAGTATACGAAGACGCAGGGAGTTATCTGATTTCATTTGATTCATTGGGGAATAAATTGTGGGATAGAATTGCTTACAATAATGATTCCCTTGAATATTCGGCATATAGCATAGATCAGAATGTGGATAGTTCATTCATCGTTTGTGGTAATGCGTTTAATCCACCGTTTAAAGATTCGAACCCTCAATATTTGTATGTATTTAAAACCAAAAAAATAAATCCTATAGGAATAAGTACTATAAGTTCAAATTTACCTTCTGATTTCAAACTCCATCAAAACTATCCAAATCCATTTAATCCGGTTACCAGAATTAAATTTGAGCTGCCAAAGGCAGGACAAATTGAATTTGACGTTTACGATATTCTTGGCAGGAAAATATATACTGCATTTTACAATAAACCTGCCGGTACTTACGAAATTGAATTCGATGGGTCTGAGTATGCTTCAGGGATATATTTCTATTCCTTAAAGACCGGGGAATATATTGATACGAAGAAAATGATAATTCTAAAGTAATATTAATCGTGGCACTAAAAATAATATTTCTTTGTGTCTTAGTACCTTAGATGCGGTTTTTTGTTTTTATTTTCAATTATAAATTAAAACCCTGCCGCCATTTAAAACCGTCAGGCAAGCCTGACGGCTGCAAAAGTGATGAATTATTTCCATTTCACTGCATCTCTGCATCCCTGCGGTAAGAATTTCATACATTCCTTTGTAAATTGTTAAAGTACATTTTTAAAACTAAATTTGTAAAAATTAATTTTACAAACAGTATGAACAAGTTAACCGGAACTGGAACAGCTTTAGTTACTCCTTTTAAAGCAAACGGAACAATTGATGAAAAATCTCTGCGCGAACATGTTGACTGGCAGATAAAGAGCAAAGTTGAGTTTTTAGTGCCGTGCGGCTCTACGGGTGAGTCAGCAACTATGACACGCGAAGAGCGCAGAAGGGTAATTGAAATTGTTGTTGACCAGAACGCAGGCAGGCTGCCTGTTGTTGCCGGTACCGGGACGAATTCCACTGCAGATTCAATTGAGCTGACCAAGGATGCAAAGGAGGTCGGTGCTGATGCTGTTCTTTTAGTCGGACCATATTACAACAAACCTACACAGGAAGGATTTTACCAGCATTTTAAGAAGATAGTTGAAGAATGCGATATCAAAGCTGTGCTGTATAATGTACCGGGCAGAACAGCATCAAATATGCTGCCTGAAACTACATTAAGGCTTGCCGAAGATGTTGAAAATGTTATCGCTATTAAAGAAGCATCGAATATCCTTGAACAGATCATGCAGATAATAAAACATAAGCCAAAGGATTTTTCCGTATTAAGCGGTGAGGATTCTTTAACGCTTCCTATTATTACTGCCGGGGGAGATGGTGTGATAGCAGTAATTTCAAACGAAGTGCCTAAGGAATATGCTGAAATGACCCGCGCTGCGTTGAAAGGCGACCTGAAAAAAGCGCAGGAAATACATTATAAGCTGTTTGACCTGATGAAAGCTAATTTCTTTGAATCAAATCCGATACCTGTTAAAACTGCGCTTGCTATGATGGGAAGAATTGAGGAAAGCTTAAGGCTCCCGCTTACAAAAATGTCCAAGCTGAACAAAGATAAGCTTCGTGATGTTTTGAAAGATCTGAAACTTGTTTAAAAATTATATGTCATCGGAGTATCAAAAACAAGGTGCTTCAGCCCCTTGTTCATTATGATTACTATTTTTGCCTTTTTACTTTCTGAGCTTTTCAGCAGTCCCGCTTTTCTTTAACGGGCTGTCTTTTTACTTTTTTATTTCAGCAATATCATTTTCTTCGATTCACTGTAAATATCTGCTGTTAACCTGTCCGAATGGATCGCCATCCGATAAAAATACACTCCGCTGGGCAGATTTGATGCATCAAAATCTGCTTCATAAGTACCGGAACTCAATTCACCGTTAAATATTTCTGCAACCTTTTTACCTAAAGTATTATATACCGAAATATTTATTTTTGCCTTTTCACTTTTACCTTTTGACTTAACATCAAATTTAATTTTTGTTACTGGATTAAAAGGATTGGGATAATTCTGATACAGCATAAAACTTTCCGGAATTTCGCTTCCTGTCTGCTGAATTCCGAACACATCCCAGTTCTCATAAAAATATAAACCGCCTTTAATATTTCCAAGAAACAGGTCAGGGTCAGTATCGTTATTTATATCAATAATAAAAGGTACTGAATTCTGAAAAGCATTTATTCCGGAATAATTTGCTGTGACAAATGTAAAATTAGGTGAACCGGGATTCCCAGTATTCCTGTAAAATGCAACACGCCCCTGCCTGTTGCCAACCAGCAGGTCAAGGTCGCCGTCGCCATCTAGATCACCAAGCGAAGGGGCAGCATCATTGCCAACATTCACGCCTGCGTAATTATTCGAAATCAATGTGTAATTAAAATTTCCGCCTGAAGGCGTATTGCGGTAATAAAACAGCCTGCCCGAAGAATTGCCAACAAGCAGGTCAAGGTCGCCGTCATTATCCAGATCTGCAAGGCATGGAGCGCTTGCCTGTACTAAATTAAATGTATCCAGCTGCGAAGGAACATAAGCAAAATAAGGAGTAGATATAGTTCCGGTATTCTTAAAATATTTTAACCTGGCAAGCGAATAATATCCCAATACCATATCTTTTAATCCGTCTCCGTCAAGATTGCCAAGCGCAGGAGCATAATTAAAATTTGATATGTTCAGAAACAGGCTATCGGTTTCAATTGAAAATGACGGGACTGTTGCTGACCCGGTATTCCTGAAAAATCCAACTGAATTATTGCATCCAACAAACAGGTCTTTATCCCCGTCATTATCAATATCTGCAAAATACGGGTAGCTGTATGAACCTATATCGGCAGATAATACCAGGTTATCTGTAATTTTCTGAAATGACGGATTATTCAGCGGTCCGTTATTTTTGAAATACACAAAATTATCAATTGATTTGGAACCTATCAGAACCCCTACAAAAAAATCATTTCTTCCGTCAGTATCAATATCGCATACATAAGGCATGTTAAATCCGCCGCTGAAATAATAATTGGGCGGGGGAGAGTTTGTATCAATTACACTCCACTGAAAATTCTGCGCTGTTCCTGTATTGCGGATAAAATAAATGCTTAAACCAAAAAGGTCTCCCCAGAAAAGGTCCTTATCATTATCGCCGTCAATATCGCCAAACATAATACTGCTTGCCCCGTGCCGCGGGTCATCCTGCGCTCCCCCTATAATAAGTATATTGGCAAATCTGGATGTGTTAAACTTAAACAGAAAATTCTGCTGTGTTCCTATGTTCTGGTAATATGTTATTTCACCTGTTGATGTTCCCGTTAAAAAATCCATATCGCCATCGCCGTCTATATCAACTATATCGGGTATGCTGGCTGATTCACTGCTCACATATTCGTTCAGATCAGTTTTAATTCCGTATTGCTGTAATACAAACAGGGGATTAACTGTATTGCCGGTATTCCTGTAATATCTTACACGCTGAGAGTCACCACCGCAGAGCAGGTCTTTATCACTATCGCCATCCAGATCAGCAAAGCGGAACCAGTTCCTTATATTCAGGTTCTGGTACCTGGCAGAATACATTGTAAATATCGGGTTTGATGGTGTACCTGTATTTTTATAAAAATTAAGCGTTGTATCCCTGTCGTAAATAAACAGGTCAAGCTTATTATCGCCGTCAATATCAATAAACTGGTACCGCGGTATTTCAATGCCGCCATTAAATGGATTTACTGCAAAGTTTCCGTTAATAACAAAATTTATTCCTTCAAATCTTTGGTGCAGATTCTGCGAATAAACAGCTGAAATTAAAATTATTATCAGTATAAAATATTTTTTCATATTATGCGAAGTTATGGCAAAAATTACATTGTAACAATCATAAAATAAAATTGTTTTCACATTATGAAAACAACCATTTAAAAATTAAAAATCCCGTTTTTTAAACAGGATTTTCAGTAAAAATTTTACTTATTGCGGTTCGGCGGGGGACCGTTCCTGATCTTTTTCTTCCTGATAATTTTTTTAACCCTGTCACTTTTTTTGAATTTATCGGGTTTTCCTTTTTTCAGCTTTTCACCTTTGGAGCGGTCAAAGGTTTCTTTGCTTAATGTTACATCATTCTCACCAATAACTGTATTATGTTTCCCTTTCTGAAAACGCAATCTTTTCCTGTTATATTTTTTACCGGTCTTTTCCTCTATTTTATTTACATCGGGACCGTTAGTAATAATCAGGTCATTTTCTGTACGGATATCCGTAATATCTGATGCATTTTTTACTAAAGCAGAATTTTCGCTTACCGGTACAATTTTTCCTGAATTCAGTTCACCCGTAAATGAATTGTAATCTGTAAATACCCAGTCAGCATCGCTATTTTTATATTTATAATTATCGCTGCTTATGCCTGTTTCGCTTTTCCATTTAGCCTTTGGTGTTAAAGCTGTCCACCCCAGGTGTTTGCCGTTATCAGATACTTTCCACCTTACCCAGGCAGGAGCCCACGTGTAGCCCGGCAGCCATACCCATCCGTATTTTGGTGAATTCCACCACCTGCCGTAATTATACGTGGTGTTACCCCATTTATCTGCTGATACCCATAGCCAGCCCTGTTCAGTATATTCCCATCTGCCGTTCATGTAAGGCTTCCAGTCACTGCCGGCATTTGGCTTCCAGATATAAAGAAAATCATCTTCAGCTAAACCTGTAAGGGCGTGCATTGATTGCCCTTCGCCGTCACTCAGGTCTTCATCTATATCTTCCTTTGTTATCTGGATCCACTCACCCATAGGTGAAAGTACATCATAAAAAGACTGGAATGAAACAGTGTTAAGATACAGATTTTCTTCGCTGTCAGGCGGTTCATTTAAAGATATTTCGATATCCTTTATTTTTTCAAGCAGGCTGTCCTGATTCTGTGCAGAAATTGAAAACGAAAACAGAACAGCTGCAGAAAAAATTATTATTTTCTGCATTTTTGTAATTTTTATTAATGCTGATCGCATAAAATTCGGTGTTTAATACACTTTCCTGAAAAATTAGACAATATTTATATCAGAAAGTTTAATCAAATATACTAAAAATTTTGAGGAAAAATTGAGAAATTTAAAGAATTTCAGTTAATTCAGACGTTTTCTCTTGTTAAGGTAGCCAAGCAGGGCAGTATCAAACGGTGTTTCGGTAGAAAGCAGGATATAATCAATATTATTTGCCAGGCAGGCAGTTTTATAATTATCTATGAATTCCTTTACAGCTTCCTGGTATGAGTTCATTACAGAAATTGGCTGCGAAAGCATTTCTTTGCTGGTTTCCATATCCTTAAATATTGTGGGAGAGTCAATTGCGAAGCTCATCTCAAGAGGGTCTAATACCTGGAACATTATCACTTCATTTTTCTTGTAGCGGAAATGCTTGAGCGCATTAATTACAGCTTTCTGGTCATCAAACAGATCACTGAAAATGATTATAAGTCCCCGGCGTTTTATTCTCTCTGCAACTATGTTAAGAGCTGATGCAGTATTGGTTTTTCCTGAGGGAATAATTGAGGCAAGTTTTTTAAGAATAATGTTCAGGTTCTGACGTGTTGCTTTAGGAGGTATGAATGTTGTTATTTTCTCATCATAAACTACCAGCCCCGAGGCATCTTTCTGGAAATTCATCAACACGGCAAGCGATGCCGCTGCATAAGTTGAATATTCTAATTTGGATATGCTGCTTTTGTGTAGTTTGGGTGCCTGTTTCTTTTTAAAAATTTTGCTCAGCGGCGAGCCGCTTTCAAGCGGGCTTTCACCGGATTTAAAATGCATCGAGCGGCTGGAGTCAACTATCAGGTATGATTTAAGATTGGTTTCTTCCTCAAACTGTTTTATATAATACCTGTCAGTTCTGCCGAGTATTTTCCAGTCAAGATACTTTAAATCATCGCCCGGCATATACTGCCTGTGTTCGGCAAACTCAACACTGAATCCGTGGTAAGGCGACTTATGAAGCCCCGCAATAAATCCTTCGACTACAAATTTAGCCTTAAGCTCTAAATTTGCCAGTCTTGAAATTACCGATGGATTCAGGAATTTCCTGTAATCGTTCTGTTGTTTATTTTCGGTCTGCAAAATTTTACGGAGTCAGTATTATAGATATAATACTAACTCCGTTTATATGTTATTTGTTTCTTAAATTTTAGGGCTTTTTCTGGTCGTTGTCGTTATCGGTTGGATTCCCGTCCTGGTCTGAGTTTTTTGGTGCTTCTTTCTTTTCACCATCTTTTTTTACATCATCTTTTTTTACATCGTCTTTTTTAGGCTCTTCTTTTTTGGTTGTATCTTTGGAAGTATTTTTGATAATGTCTTCAATTGACCTGTTCTCATCCAGCATCTGCAGCATCATTCTGGCTGATTCGCTCATTTTTTCATTGGGGTCTTCATCCTTTGGATATTTATCAAGGAATTTTTTGTAATTTTCCTTTGCCTTATCCTTGTTCTTCAGCATTTCATCATAAATAAATGCAACCATGAACATTCCGTACTTCGATTCCTTTGTGCCGGGATGCTTTTGCGAAAGCTCGTCATAATATTTTATTGCATTATTGTAATCTCTTAAATTATCAACATAAATTTTTGCAATGCTGCTGTACACTTCCGGCGCTTTTGGAGATGAAGGGTATTCGGTTAAGAAATTTTTATACATTTCTATAGCTTCGCCGTAAGCTTTTTTGGCTTCTTCTGGTTTGTTCTCTGAATCCAGTTTTTTGGCTTCTTCAAGCTTGTTTTTTGCATTCAGCAGGATTGTTTCTTCTGATTCCTTTGAGCATGCTGTTAACAGCAAAGCGGGCAATAATAAAATTAACAGGATTTTTAATTTTTGCATAATTTTTAAGCGGATTTGGTTAGATTTATGATTACTATTGCAAAATTATTAATATATGCCTAAAGTATCAATGAAAAGGTTTATCCTATTTAACAAAGTTTCAGAGTTCTATGTAGCAGGGTTGAATTTGATATCTGTCGATAATTTATTTATTTCTTTGCGTCTTCGCGTGTTATGTTTTTTCAGCTGTTTCCCAATCCCATACGGATTATATTTTCTCCGTATTTATCCTTCAGCAGGTCAATTTGTTTATAGGGGATAAGATGCTCGCGGTTAAACAGATCGAGATTGTATGCCGATACTTTGAACAGGTCGTAAACAAATATGCCGAATGTTCTGACTTTGTATAAAGGGCTTGGCTGCGGAAGCCTGCGGTATATTTCCATTGCGTTATGGAAAAGCTCGCGCTCGCTGTTGGTTGCATGGCAAAGCCTTACCTTATCGCCGCGGTAGCCAAGGTCTTCGTATCTTAATGATATTCCCACATGGTCTGCAATCAGGTCCTTTGCCCGCATTCTGCGGCATACGTATTCCGTCATCCGTTTTATTTCCGCCTCAGCCCTGCTGCTTTCATATATTGCATTGGAAAGCGTGTGGTTGTGGCTGAATGATTTTTCAATCCGCTGGGTATCGCTTCCCGCTATGCCGCTTGTATCTTCGCCGCGCGCAATTTTGCGCAGTATCACGCCGTTGATGCCGAACTCCTTATGTATTGCGTGGAAATCGGATTCAGCAAGCTCGCCAATTGTGCGTATGCCAAGCGAGTGCATGCGTATTTCCATACGGTGCCCTACGCCCCACATTTTTTTTACGGGCTGGCGGTATATCATATCGCGGTTCTCTTCGCGCACAATTGTAAGCCCGTCAGGCTTGTTGAACTTGGTTGCCATCTTGGCGTATGACTTGTTGAATGAAAGCCCGATGGATGCGGTGAGGTTCTCTTTTTCCCTGATAAGCTTTTTTATCTGCCAGGCAAGCTTTGCCGCTTTAAAGTAATCGGCTGCTATGGGAGTTATATCCAGGAAACATTCATCGACGCTGTACTGCTCTATGCAGTCCTCAGGCAGCAGCTTCGATATTTCGTAAAGTATGCTCTGCAGCACGGCTTCATACTTTGTGCCGTAGCAGGGAAGGGAAATAAGCTCCGGGCACAGGCGTTTTGCATCTACTACAGACATGCCGATATCAACCCCGAACTTGCGCGCTTCATAGCTTGCAGTCATAACAATGCCCTTGTTGCCTTCGCCGCCGCCTACCGAAACCGGCTTGCCGCGCAGCTTGGGGTTATCGCGCTGCTCTACCTGCGCGAAGAATGCATCAAGATCAAGATGTATGAAATATTTATTGCGGTTTGCTTTATCTGTGTTTCCAAGATCCTTGTGGTGCGGAAAAGAATACAGCGGCATCATCCTTATCCTTTTAAAAATATGCGCCGAAGGCCTGTTATCCCTCGGAATAAAGTATGATGAACTTATTTTACCTGTATTTTTTGCTGTATTCATAGTGACCTCACCCCTTCAAAACGCACCCGTAGGTGCGTTTTGGCAGGCAGAAATCTTTGCGGGATAGTTTTCTGCCCATGCTACAGGGTGAAAAAATTGTTTGCCATTTCCATTGTTGCCTGTCATTCCCGCTGCTGCTTGTCATTCCCGCGAAAGCGGGAACCTAGAGTATAATCTTTCAGAGAGCGTTTATGTGCGAAATAAAAATGAGCCTGCAAAATCGTTATTTCAATCTCCATTTTAATGGGGATGTTTGCATTCCGGTTGTTTGGCAAAATGTGCGACCCCGATGGGGTCGTTTATATATTGTGCCGTTATTACTACAAACATGTGACCCCTGACGGGGTCAGTTAATTTTCATTCAGCCTGCGGCTTCAGCCGTGGGAATAAAATTGCCGAATATATAAAACCGTTTTAACGGTTTGGTGAATAGAACAATTTTGCCGGAAGCTATTCGTGCCACGAAAACAGTTTCTATATGGTTTATAGCGAAATAAAATTCAGAGTTTCTTTAAGATTAACCGGTAATTTTATTCGTGGCACGAGAAAAAAGATTTTTGCCTTCAAGCAATTACCGGGAGGTAATTGCGCAGTCCCGCCATTGGCGGGATTTGTTTTTTTACTTTTGCCTTTTTTACTTTTGCCTTTTTCATACCGCCGTATAATCACGTGTCAGCCCCACAACAATACCAAGTATCTTAAACGGCCTGTAAATGGGGTCATACTTATTGTTTGCCGGCTGAAGGTAAGGTTTGCCGTTATTATGTTTAAAGACCTTAACGGTCACTTCATCATCAAGCAGGGCAACAACAATTTCGCCGTCATTTGCCGTGCTCTGTTTTTTAACTATCAGCTTATCGCGCTCAACAATTTTTTTTATCGGTCATGCTGTCACCGCGCACGGTAACGGCAAACAGCTCGCCTGCGGAGCGCCGGGGCTTATCAACAGTAATGTAGCCTTCAATATTGTTATCGGCAAATACAGGCTCGCCTGCGGCAACATTTCCGTAGAGTGGAATGGTTATCATCTTCACGCTGCCGTGCAGCAGCTCCGCTTCGGGGGCTGATTTGATCCTTAAGCCGCGGGCAATTCCTTCGGAGCGCTCTATGGCATCTTTTTTTACAAGCGCGGTAACTGCTTGCTGAATAGCGTTAACATTCACCTTAAAATGCTCCGCTATTTCCTTGTAGGTGGGTGAGTACAGATGTTCCCTGGTGAACCGGCTGATGAAATCAGCCACACGCTGCTGGTTTT